>NZ_JAMYQV010000015.1:0-158726 GCF_040321065.1 Mesorhizobium sp. M0563 | reverse complement strand
GTTCCCATCAGCCATCGCATCAAGAAATGCGCCTGGAACGACGACTATCTCATCAATGCCATCACTCATATGCGATAGCCCTGCCACGAGTGGGGAGATCGGCAGTTCGCGCTCCGGCCGTTAAACTTTCCCGACCTCGAAAATTGGCGAAAGCGGCGGTGACATCCAATCTCCCTCCTTGTGGGGGAGATGGCCGGCAGGCCAGAGGGGGCGCGCAGGAACGCGACGTGCGATACGTAGCGTCTATGCCGCCGCACTCCCCTGCCCGGCCCCGTCCCGAAACCACCCGAGCCCGGCTTCCGTTCCGCCCTTCGGCTTGTACTCCGCCCCGACCCAGCCGGGGTACCCGATCCTGTCGATGTGCTTGTATAAAAAAGGAAAATTGATCTCGCCCGTCCCCGGCTCATGACGGCCAGGATTGTCCGCAAGCTGGATATGCGCGATGCGGTTGAGGTTTGCCTCGATGGTACGGGCGAGATCCCCCTCCATGATCTGCATGTGATAGATGTCGTATTGCAGGAACAGGTTCTTCGAGCCGACGCGGTCGATCAGCGCCAGCGCCTGGTCCGAGTAATTCAGGAAGAAGCCCGGGATATCGCGGGTGTTGATCGGCTCGATCAGCAGCCGGATGCCGGCCTGCTCCAGCTTTTCCGCCGCGAAAGCCAGATTTTCGGCGAAGACGTCTTCCAGCACGGAGCGATCGACGCCCTGCGGCGCGATGCCGGCGAGGCAATTGACCTGCTCGCAACCCAGCGCGTGCGCGTAGGTGACGACCTTGGCAATGCCTTGCCGGAACTCCGGGATGCGGTCCGGCAGGATCGCGATGCCGCGCTCGCCCTTGGCCCAGTCACCGGCAGGCAGGTTGAACAGGACCTGCGTCAACCCGTTCTGCTTCAACCTTGCCGCAACGACATCCGGCGCATGGTCATAGGGACCGATATACTCGACACCCCTAAAGCCCGCTCGGGCGGCGGCATCGAAGCGGTCGAGGAAGTCGTGCTCGCCAAAGAGCATCGAAAGATTGGCTGAAAACCGTGGCATGGCAGTAATTCCTCATAAAACAGCTAGTCGAGCATGACGATCGCCGTCGGCGCGTCTTCGTGATGCTCGGCAAGCTCCTCGAACTCGGTGATCTTGTCGATTTCGGTGCCCATCGAAACGTTGGTGACGCGCTCGAGGATGAATTCGAGCACAACCGGAACCTGGTGCTCGTTCATCAGGCGCTGCGCCTCCTCGAAGGCACCGGCGAATTCCTCCGGCTTGCGCACCCTGACGGCCTTGCAGCCCATCGCCTCGGCGACAGCGACGTGGTCGACGCCGTAGCCAGCTTCGGCATCGCCCTGTCGATTGACGTTCTCGAAGGCCAGGCTGACTTCGAAATCCATCGAAAACCCGCGCTGCGCCTGGCGGATCAGGCCGAGATAGGCATTGTTCACGACGACATGGATGTAGGGCAGTCTGTGCTGCGCGCCGGCTGCCAGTTCCTCGATCATGAACTGGAAATCATAATCGCCGGAAAGTGCGACAATGGTACGGTCCGGATCGGCGGCGCGAACGCCGAGCGCCGCCGGCAATGTCCAGCCGAGCGGCCCGGCCTGGCCGCAATTGATCCAGTTGCGCGGCTTGTAGACATGCAGGAACTGCGCCCCGGCGATCTGCGACAGGCCGATCGTGGTGACGTAGGTGGTGTCGCGGCCGAACGCCTTGTTCATCTCCTCGTAGATGCGCTGCGGCTTCAGCGGCACCTGGTCGAAATGCGTCTTGCGCTTCATCGTCTTCTTGCGCTGCCGGCATTCGCCGGCCCAGCCCGACCAGTCGCGCAATTTCCCGGCCGTCCTCCATTCGGTGGCGACGTCGAGCAGCATTTTAAGCGCCGCACCGGCGTCCGAGACGACGCCAAGGTCCGGCGCGAAGACGCGGCCGATCTGCGTCGGTTCGATATCGACGTGGATGAATTTCTTGCCCTTGGTGTAGACGTCGACCGAACCGGTGTGGCGGTTGGCCCAGCGGTTGCCGATGCCTAATACGAAATCGGCTTCGAGCATCGTCGCATTGCCGTAGCGGTGCGAGGTCTGCAGCCCGCACATGCCAGCCATCAGGCGGTGGTCGTCGGGGATCGCGCCCCAGCCCATCAGCGTCGGAATGACAGGCACGCCGGTGACTTCGGCGAATTCGATCAACAGGTCCGACGCATCGGCGTTGATGATGCCGCCACCGGCGACGATCAGCGGCTTGTCGGCCGCATTGAGCATTTTCAGGGCCTTCTCCGCCTGAGCGCGCGACATTGCCGGCTTGAACGGCACCAGCGGCTCATAAGCATCGATGTCGAACTCGATCTCAGCCAGTTGCACATCGACCGGCAGATCAACGAGAACCGGCCCCGGCCGCGACGAGCGCATCAGATGGAACGCCTTCTGCAACGCCATCGGCACCAGATAGGGTTCCATGACGGTAACAGCCCATTTGGCGACGGGCGCGGCGATGGCGGCGATGTCGACAGCCTGGAAATCCTCTTTGTTGAGGCGAGCCCGCGGCGCCTGCCCGGTGATGCAGAGGATCGGGATGGAATCGGCAGCGGCCGAATAGAGGCCGGTGATCATGTCGGTGCCGGCGGGACCCGAAGTGCCGATGCACAGACCGATATTGCCCGATCTGGCGCGGGTAAATCCTTCGGCCATATGCGAAGCCGCCTCGACGTGCCGCGCAAGGATGTGGCGGATACTGCCCCTCGCCTTCAGCGCCGAATAAAGCGGGTTGATCGCAGCACCCGGCACGCCGAAGGCACAGGAAATGCCTTCTTTTTCGAGGACGAGAACCGCTGCGTCGACTGCGCGCATCTTGGCCATGTCAGCCTCCACGGAATTGTTGATGGCCGATGATGCCAGTGCGCCGACTATTTTTCAATTTTTTCAGAATATTTTTTCATTTCTAGAGAGCGGCTCTTGTGAATTGAATTGATTGGCCTTTCTGTTTTCCATGAATTCGCTTCGCAAATCGATGAAAAACTTTTTCATTGCTTGCTTGGGCGAACAGGGGAAGAATGGATCCATGGAAACCACCGAAAAACGCCAGCGCGGCCGGCCGCGCGCCTTCAACGGACCGTCCGAGGCCGCTTCGGTGCAGTCGCTGGACCGGGCGCTTCGCATCCTGGCAATCGTGGCCGACGGCAGTGGCCTGTCGCTGAGCGAGATCGCCGCCAGCTCCAGTCTGCCGGCATCCACCGCCTACCGCATGCTGACGACGCTGGAGAACCATGGCATGGTCGAGTTCGACGGCACCGACCAGCTGTGGTCGATCGGCGTCGAGACCTATCGCATGGGCGCGGCGTTCCTGCGCCGCCGCAAGCTGGTCGATCGCGCCCGCATCGTCATGCAGGAATTGATGGAGAAGACCGGCGAGACCGCCAATCTCGGTGTCGCCGAGGACGATTGCGTCGTCTTCGTCAGCCAGGTCGAGACGCACCAGGCGATCCGCGCCTTCTTCCGGCCGGGCACGCGCAGTTCTTTCCACGCCTCGGGCATCGGCAAGGCGGTGCTGGCGCATCTCGAGCCGGAGCGCGTCGCCACTATCCTGCGCCGGGCCGGGCTGGAGCGCTTCACTGAAAACACGCTGTCCGACATCTCGGCTCTCGCCCGCGACCTGGTGACGATCAAGCTGCGCGGCTGGTCAGTAGACGACGAGGAGCGGCATCCGGGCATGCGCTGCGTTGCCGCCGCCATCTTCAACGAGTTCGGCGAGCCGATTGGCGGCGTTTCAGTCTCCGGGCCGACGGTGCGGGTCACGCCGGAACGGCTGGCCGAGATCGGCCCGTTGGTGCGCGATGCAGCTGCGGAGGTGACGAGGATGATCGGCGGCCTGCCGACACCTCCCGGCCTTGGCAGCGAACCGAGCGCATGGCAGCGCTGACCAGCGCCGAATGGTGCGACATCTGCCAGGATGGCCAGAGCTAGGCCCCGGGCACCGCGCTCTTGGTCGATAGGTCGTAGAAATCAAGCAGCATCGCCAGCCCAACTCCGCAGGCGGTGAAGATGAGGCCGGCAATGAAGATGCGATTGGCGCGTTCATAAACGCGCCGTTGTAGACACGTTATGTCGAGCAGCAACCGCAGCGCTCGTATCTGCAGGGCAATGCCGATCAAAATCGGCACGACGGCGGCCAGGTGATAGATTTCCCATGGTATCGGGTTGGCGGCCCAATGCGTGATGAAGCCCAGCGAGAACGCCAGCAGGATGCCGACGGTGGTGATTGTGCCGTTGCGGAAAATCGTCTCGATCGGCTCTTCGTTCGGATCGTGCTCGCCCAAGCGCCCTCTCCCTGTTTCGGCTCGGCAGTAGATTGCTGTTCGGCTTGTAGATTAGGCTGCTGGGAAACCCCTGTACATCGGCAAGAGCCGAACGGCGGGATAAGGCAGTTTTCAGTGTTGGCGATTGGCGAAAGCCGTGCGGCAATCCAATCTCCCCCCTTGCGGGGGAGATGTCCGGCAGGACAGAGGGGGGTGCGAAGGATCGCAAATTTTCGATTTAGCCCATTCCGAACGTCTTGAGGGGGAGGCTCCGATTGCCTGGCAAGTAGTGCGGGGCAGCACCCCCCTCTGCCCTGCCGGGCATCTCCCCCGCAAGGGGGGAGATTGGCAGTTTCGTCGACGGCGCCCAATTCAAAAATGATGAGCTATGCCGACATTGGCAGTCGACCATTCGAATAGGAACTCAGACATACAGAAAAAGGGGCGGTGGGATGCCCCTTCTTCCGGTTGCCTGAAACGGTCACCTCCTCTCAAAACGGGCGGTAGTGGCTCTCAAAGGTGGCAGCGATGGCGATAACCGTCGTACCCGACATAGGTGTCCGAGTACGGGTCGTAGCTCTGGTAGCGATTGAGGCAGCGCCGGACATGCCAGGAGCCGCCGTCTTCCTCGATATAGACGGTGCGCGGCTGGGCGAGCGCGCTGCCGAGCAGGAAGCCGCCGACACCTGCAGCAATGCCGATGCCGGGTGCTTGTTGTAGTGCTTGTGATGGGCGGCCGAAGGCTGAACCGTACCAACCAGCATGGCGGCGGCGACGGTGGTGGCGACGAGGCCGGAAACGATGGTGCGTTTGAACATGACGATCTCCTTGTTGTGAGAGGCGACCCACCGCCTCTTGACCGTCAGTCGTCGCAACAAGGAAAAAGGTTCGAAGATCTTTTTGGATTTTTTCTCGAAGGGAGAAATCGCCCGGCCTGATGCGTCGGCCGCGACCACGAACAGTCGCCGGTCGACAGTTCACCGGAACAATCGGCAGACCTCAGCCCATGCCGGTGATATGGCGAAGCCAGAAGGCGAGCGCGATGAAGCCGATGATGGTGGTGACGCCGGTCCAGTCGATATTGGCGCGCTTCAGATCCCTGACGAGCTTCACCAGGAGAACCCAGGCCACGACGACGAGCGGGAGAATGATGACAAACCTGATCATGCGACAGCCTCGCTGATGCGATTGCACCTTCGGTCAATATAGGAAGCGAATTGGCCGTTTTCAGGACGCCCTGGCGGCAGAACCGGCGCGGTCGCGGCAGCCGAAAACGGAGTTTTGTCTTTACTGGCGCAGCAAATATGCTAACCCGAGCGCCGTGCCCTTGTAGCTCAGCTGGTAGAGCAGCGGTTTTGTAAACCGAAGGTCGGCGGTTCGATTCCGTCCGGGGGCACCAGTGCGGTCTTGAGACCTCGGGGGCGCTTGATATCTGCTCGTCCCCGATATCCACAGGCCGGGGCCGTCAGATCGGTAGCACATCAGCTTCAACGCATATATTCCCTAGCGGAAACCATAGTTCCCTAGCGGAAAACCTAGGAGTCTTCGTTGGAGCAGAAACGCACGACCGCCCCCTTCATCAACGGTATGTTTGGCGGCCTTATCGTCTTCGCCTTCGCGCTTGGTTTCCGTTTCCTGATAAGTCCCGATCCCGATCCAGCATCAAGAGCAACGACAAGCCTTTCCGTACTGGCCTTTGCGATTTGTTTCGGCGCGGCTTTCCTCCGCGAGCATCGACGCCAGATTGCCGCCGCCAGAGAATATCTAAGCCGCCCAAGATCGTATTAGGGCGTAAGTGTCGGGACCGTCCTCGTCGGGTCACCAGAAACTTCCGTGAAATCGCTGGCAAAATCTATCGCCAGACAACGAGTTAGCATCTCGTATCTGGAGACGCTGAGCTCGGGCGTGTCGCCGCCGTTGCAGAGCCGTCGTTTCGGCCCGCTCTCCCGGCCTCGGCCATCTCGTACCATTCGATTAAATTGCCCCTGTGTATATTAGCACTCGCTCAATTAAGCGCGCCGACAATGTCGGTGCGGCGGGCCAAAAACCAAAGGGTGTTGTCATGCGAAGCGATTTCGCCGCGGCGCGCGAGCTTTTGGAGTGCGCACAAAACCGCCTCTGCGGCGCGGATGAAACGAGCCGACGCGTCAACGAGGCCCTCGACGCGCTGATTGAAGAAATAGCCATCGCGGAATTCCGCAAGGCGCCACTGACGGTCGTGCCGTTTCCGCGAGCGCGGCCACCTAAGCATATTCGGTAGAGCGTCGTGCCTGTGTTAACGAGGCCGGCGCTCGCGATCGCCTGTAACCGTTGAAGCACCAGGCCTTCAACGTATAGTTGGCGGCACTGATGCTATGAAACCACGAGCTGATCCATGTCACGCTGTGGAGATGTCTACGAGAACAAGGTGACCGGCGAATATGCCGTCATCCTGCGTGGCACAGAAGACCGCGGCCAGGGACCTGGCATCGCCCATCTGACCGCTCGGCCGGGGGCCGCAGTGGTGGGCGAGCACTTCCACCCGAACCTGACGGAACGGTTTACCGTCCTCGGCGGCCGGCTCGACGCTTGCATCGCCGGAAAGACTTTGTCTCTGGGGCCTGGCCAATCCGCCGCGATCGAAGCAGGCGTCGCACATGATTGGTGGAACAGCAGCAAAACCGAAGAAGCGCATGTCCTGGTCGAAGTCGACCGGGCACCAGGTGCGGATGATATCGACCCGAACCGTTTCGAGCTGCTGATTGGCATGCTCTTCGGCCTGGCCAATGCCGGCAAGGTGGACAAAAAAGGCAGGCCTTCGCCGCTTCAGGCGGTGGTCATCGCCAGGGAATTTGCCGACGTTATCGTCTTCACGCACCCGCCACCTGCGATTCAGCGAGTGGCGCTGGGGATCCTGGCGCCACTCGGCCATCTGCTCGGCTATCGCGCGATCGACCCCGGCTATTGCAAGCCGCACGGGCACGTCACGCCGGCGCCCGAAGCCCTCGCTCGGGCAGGTCTTTCGGCTGGGTGACTGCAGTCAAACCCCAATCGCCGCCACCAATATCCTATTCTGCCGCCGTATCGCAGTGCGCAGTTCGGCCATCCTCGCCTCCTCGCGCTTCACGAACTCGATGAACATCATGTTCATGTTGTTGAACACCAGTTCGCCGAGCGCCGTCCCGTCGATGTCGCGGCGCACCAGGCCGAGCGCCTGCAGGCGGGCGATCAGCGCACGGATCTGCTCGGTCAGTGCCCGGTCGAGCGCGGTATAGGCCTGGCCGAACGGGCTGTCGGGCAGTTGCGTCGAGATCGCCATCGCCTGTCGCCACATCTCCTTGCTGAGATAATGCAGCGAATGCTCGATATAGATGCCGAGCAGTGTGTCCAGCGCGTCGCCGACATTGGCCGGCGGGTTGGCCACCACGCCGCGCCCGGCATTGAGCACTTCGTTGACCTCCATCGAAACGATGGCGCCGAGGATGTCGCCCTTGTTCTGGTAATAATTGTAGATCGTGCCGACCGAGACTTCAGCCTGCGCGGCAATCGTCTCGATCTTGGCGCCTTCATAACCGGCATCGCGGAAAAGCGCCGCCGCCGCCTCGATGATGCGGCGGTGCCGATCCGCCTTCTGCCTTGCCCGCAATCCGCTCATAGCGGCTGTTTGCCACAAAAACAGAATTGACTCAATTTTAGAATTGGTTCAATTTTTTGCCACAAGCCAAAAAAGGCAAGGGAGAACACTCGATGTCCATCAATCCAAAGACCCCCAATCCAACTACCAGGAATACAATTTCGGTTCTGAAGAGCCATCTCCACAGCGCATGTGCCGCGGCGGCACTGCTGCTGGCGACGGGCAGCCTCGCTCAGGCGCAGGACCTCAACGCGCTGATCTGGTGCGATCACGCCGATCCGGCGCTGTTGCAGCCTTTCGAGGAGGCCAACGGCGTCAGGGTCAATGTCAAGGAGTTCGAAGGCACCGGCGCTGGCCTGGCGATCGTCGAACAATCGCAGCCCGGCGATTGGGACGTGATGGTGATCGACAGCATCGACATACCGCGCGGCGTCGAAAAAGGCCTGTTCGAGCCACTGCCGGAAGACAAGCTGCCGCTGGCCGACCTGTTTCCGCAGGTGAAGATGGATAGCTCCACCGTGGTCGACGGCAAGCGCTACGGCATCACCGAAAAGTTCGGGTACAACACGATCGGCTACAACAAGACCAAAGTCGACCCGGCCGACATGCAGTCGATGGCGGCGCTGACCGGCGATAAATACAAAGGCAAGATCGCCATCTACGACTATTACCTGCCGGTCATCGGCATGGCCGCCCTGGCGATCGGCAAGAAGACGGCGGAACTGACCGAAGCCGACCTTCCCGCCATCAAGGAACAGCTGCTCAAAATGAAGGCCAATGCCAAGCTGGTCGGCGAAGTGACCGCCAGCCAGACAGCGCTGGCGACCGGCGATGTCGACATACTGGTCGGAGGTGGCGAATGGGTGACGGCGGGGCTGGCCAAGGAAAACCCGGCGCTCGACTTCTCGATCCCGAAGGAAGGCGCCGTGCTGTGGTCGCAGTCGCTGGCAATGTTCAAGGATTCCAAGAACAAGAACCTGGCACTTAAATTCATCCAGTACATTATGAGCCCCGAAGGCCAGGCGCGGCTCGCCACCTCGTCCTGCTATTGGGGCATGCCGGCCAACACCAAAGCGGCGCTGAGCGACGAGCAGAAGAAGATCCTGCGCTTCGACGAGCAGCCGGAATTCCTCGCCCGCGCGCAATCCTATCCGGCGCCGAATGCCGATCTCGACAAGAAAATGCAGGACGTCTGGACCGAAATGCTGCAGGCGCAATGACCGGCTGCCGGTCGTGAACTCCGCCAACAGCGGGCGTGCCCTACCCTGGGCGCTGGTCACGCCGGCGCTCGGCTGGACGCTGCTGTTCTTCGTGCTGCCCTTCGTCGCTATGGCGGTATCCAGCCTGACGGCGCATGAAGGCGGCGGCTTCACGCTGTCCAACTACAGCCAGTTCTTTGCCAATCCGTCCTACTGGCAGGCGATGGTGAATTCGCTGCAGGTCACGGCCATCGTCACCGTGATCTCGGTGCTGCTTGCCTATCCCTTCGCCTGGATCCTGGCCGAGCAGGTGCCGGAGCGCTGGCAGCGGCTGGCGTTAATGCTGGCGGTGCTGCCGTTCTGGACCTCCTATGTCGTGCGCTCCTATTCGTGGCTGCTGGTGCTGGCGCAGAACGGCGTCGTCAACCATGCGTTGACCGGCTCCGGCCTGTTCAGCGAACCGCTGCAGCTCGCCAATACGCGGCTAGCGACCGTCACCGGCTTCGTGCATTTCTTCGTCATGCTGTTGACGCTGACGATCTTCGCCAATCTGAAGCAGCTCAGCCCCAGCTACCGCAAGGCCGCAGCCGACCTCGGCGCCGGGCCGATCCGGACATTCCTGCATGTCGTTCTGCCGCTGACGCTGCCTGGCATCATGGTCGGCGCCTTCCTCACCTTTGTGCTGTGCATCGGCGACTACATCACACCGCAGATCCTCGGCGGCAACAATGAGCTGTTGATGCCGCAGCTGGTCATGATGCAGATCGGCCGGCGCGGCGACTTTCCGCTCGCCTCGGCGCTGTCGATCATCCTGATGGCGGTCGTCACCGTTGCCTATCTCGCCTGCGCCCGCTGGCTGAAGATCGAGCGGGCTTGACCATGCGCGCTCTCATCCGCCTCGTCTCCGGCCTTTACGCCATCGCCATCTACGGCTTCATCTTCCTGCCGGTGGTTGTGCTGATACTGTTTTCGCTGCAGGCGACGTCGTTTCCGATCCCGCCCTTCACCGGGCCGTCGCTGCGCTGGTACGAGGCCGTGCTCGCCGATACGCGGCTCACCTCGGCGCTGGTCAACTCGCTGCTGGTTGCCGTCCTCTCTTCGGCTGTCGCCGTCACGCTCGGCTTTCTCTCGGCCTGGGGTTTTGCACGCTTCGCCTTGCCGGGCTCGGGCCTGATGCGTGGACTGATCACGCTGCCACTGACCGTCAGCTATCTCATCATCGGCATGGGGCTGCTGGTGCTGTTCAACTGGGCCGGCGTGCCGAAGTCGCTTCTTGCCGCCGGCATCGGCCATGTCGTGATCAACCTGCCGCTGTGCTTTGCCATCGTCTACAGTCAGATGGGCGACCACCAGATCAATATCGAGCGCGCCGCGCGCGACCTCGGCGCGCCCGAATGGAAGGTGCTGCTGCTGATCACCGTGCCTGTGATGGCGCCGGCGATCTTCGCCGGTTTCTTCCTGTCGATGACCTTCTCCTGGGACGAATTCGTCATCTCGTTCCTGTTGACGCGCTTCGACACGACGCTGCCTGTCGAGATCTGGAACCTGCTGCGCTCCGGTCTCAATCCCAAGACCAACGCCGTCGGCTCGCTGGTCTTCGCCGTCTCCATCGTGTTGGTGGTATTGTTCGAGCTGATGCTGTTGCGGAGGAAGCCGGCATGACGGCGCCACTGGTCGATATAAGCTCTGTCTCGCATCGCTTCGGCCAGCACATTGTGCTGAAGAACGTCTCGCTGACGATCGAGCCGGGCAGCTACACGATCCTGCTTGGGCCGTCCGGCTCCGGCAAGACGACGCTTTTGTCCATTCTCGGCGGCTTCGTCATGCCGAGCGAAGGCAAGGTGCTGATCCGCGGCGAGGACTGCACCGCAGTACCACCGGCGAAGCGGCCGACGACGACCGTGTTCCAGGACTATGCGCTGTTCCCACATATGAGCGTCGGCAGCAATGTCGGCTTCGGGCTGCGCATGCAGGGTGTCAATGGCGCAACCCGGGCAGCAAGGGCGCACGAGGCGCTGGCGCTGGTTGGCCTCGCCACCGCCTTCGACAAGAAGCCGCACCAGCTTTCCGGCGGGCAGCGGCAGCGCGTGGCACTGGCGCGCGCCCTGGTGGTCGAGCCGGCGGTGCTCCTGCTCGACGAGCCGCTCGGTGCGCTCGACCTCAAATTGCGCCGGCAGATGCAGGACGAGTTGAAGGCGATCCAGAAGCGTGTCGGCACCGCCTTCATCCACGTCACCCACGACCAGGAAGAGGCGATGGCGCTGGCCGACCATTGCGTGGTGATGAATGACGGGCGCATCGAGGATGAAGGACCGCCCGAGCGCGTCTATGCACGGCCGGCGACGCGCTTTTCCGCGACCTTCATGGGCGAAAGCACGCTGATTTCCGGAACAGTGACCGAGGCGAAGAGCGGCAAAATCACCGTCACCACGAAGCTTGGGTCGCTCTCGCTGGCTGGCACATTGCCGGCCGGCTCGACGGTTGCGCTGGCCGTCCGGCCTGAGCATCTTGTCCTCGGCGCTGCCAGCGGCCCTGTAGCGCTTGGCATGGCCAAGGTCAGCGACGTCGTCTTCCAGGGTAGCTTCAAGCGCGTGCTGGGAACCTCCACGACCGACCCGGCGCTGCACTTCATCGCCAAGGTCCCCTCCGCATCGACCGTCCAGCCGGGCGACGTTGTCGCCGTATCGTGCGATGCTGGCGACGTCATCCTGCTTGCGGACTGAACATGAGCACGCTTCCAATCATCGACGCCGGCCACTGGTACGAAAGCATCCGCATGGGCGATGGCGTGACGCTGATCCACGAGCCGTGGATCAAGCCGTTCTTCCGCTGCAACATCTGGCATGTGCGCGGCCGCGACCGCGACCTGCTGTTCGACACCGGCCTCGGCCATTTCAGCCTGCGCCGCCACGTGCCGCTGGTCACGGAACGCAAGCTCACCTGCGTGGCCAGCCACACGCATTTCGACCATATCGGCTGCCATCACGAATTTCCCGACCGCTGCGTGCACTCGGCCGAGGCCGGGATCCTCGCCGACCCACGCAATGAATGGACGGTTGCCGACCGCTATGCCACCGAGGAGATGTTCGACGGCATGCCGCAAGGCTGGGATACGAAGCGCTACCGGATCCTGCCCGCACCAGCCGGCCGGTTGCTCGAACAAGGCGACATCGTCGATCTTGGCGACCGTACCTTCGAGGTCATCCACACGCCCGGCCATTCACCCGGCGGCATTGCGCTCTACGAAAACAGGACGGGCATCCTGTTTTCCGGCGACATCATCTATGACGGCCCGCTGATCGACGATGTCTATCACTCCGATATCGACGACTATGTCGAAACGCTGCTGCGCATGCGCGGTCTCGATGTCTCGGTCGTGCATGGCGGGCATTTCCCGAGCTTCGGCAAAGTCCGCTATCGCCAGCTTGTCGACGAGTATCTCGCGCAAAAGCGCCAGGCCGGCTGCCATCTGCTCGCCCGATAAGGACTACGCTATAGCGTCAAAGCGCCCTTTGCGGGCAGGGTGTGCCCGCCGCGTCGCCGCAGCGTGAGGCCGTGGGCTCGGGTCTAAAACTCTTTTCCTCCGACTGGCGCACCAGTTCCGCGAAAGCCAGGGCAAAACTTGCCAGCATCAGGAAGACGATAATCAAGCGTGCCAGCGGCAATAGATCGGCCTCGACTGGTTAGCCCCACGCCGCCCATCCACTGCCGGCTAACATGATCGATCCGGCTTTACGAGAGTTTAAGGCAGGTCTTAACCATCACATCATTTTGTCCCCCGACATGATGCGCGAGTGCGCCCTGTTTGGCCGCCATCTCAAGACACCTCCCTCCCTTTGCAGAAATGCCCGCCCATGCTAACCCGGCGCTGGCGCGACCCCGCAACCGGTCGCCACCAATCGGTCGTTGCCAATCGGTTGTCGTTGAGAGCCATGAGCAAAACCGCCAGCCGTTTCGCCTTCGTCTCATCCGGTACAGCCGACGCCAATGCAGCGCTGGAAAGCCTTTCGGCACGCTACGGCCAGGCATCCGTCGAGGATGCCGGGATCGTCGTGGCGCTCGGTGGCGACGGCTTTCTGCTACAGACCCTGCGCGAGACGATGAGCACTGGAAAGAAGGTCTACGGCATGAACCGTGGCACCATCGGTTTCCTGATGAACGAATACCGCGCCAGCGGCTTGACCGGGCGCATCGCAGCTGCGGTCGCCGAAACGATCCGTCCGCTGGAGATGCAGGCGGTGACGGCGGAGGGTGAGACGATTTCGGCGCTGGCGATCAACGAGGTCGCGCTCTGGCGCCAGTCCTACCAGACCGCCAAGATCCGCATCACCGTGGATGGGCAAGAGCGGCTGGAGGAATTGCACTGCGACGGCGTTATGATTGCGACGCCGGCCGGCTCGACCGCGTATAATCTGTCGGCGCACGGGCCGATCCTGCCGCTCGACGCTCCGCTGCTGGCGCTGACCCCGGTCAGCCCGTTTCGTCCGCGCCGCTGGCGCGGCGCGCTGCTGTCCAACAAGGCGATCGTGCGTTTCGACATTCTGGAGCCGGAAAAGCGGCCGGTGAATGCCGCCGCCGACCACACCGAGGTCAAGGCGGTGACGACGGTCACGGTGAGGGAATCGCCGACGGCGACGGCGACGCTGCTGTTCGATCCCAACCATTCGTGGAACGAGCGCATTCTCGCCGAACAGTTCCGCTACTGAGCCGGCGCAGCAGCCACTGCGCAAATTAAGCATCGCGATTAAGGTTACGACTTCACAATCGCGCCAATGCCGCCCGTTTGTGTTGACAAATCGTAGGCTTGCGCCTACCTGCAATACCAATCTTGCAGGCGCGCGGCGCTTGCCGCGACTGCTTATGTTGCGCCCCCGAACCAGCCAAAGACAGCCAAACTTGTCCTCAGACACCCAGATCGCTCAAGAAGCGTTGACCTTCGCAGACCTCGGCCTGTCACCGAAGGTCCTTTCCGCAGTTACCGATGCCGGCTACACCGAGCCGACGCCGATCCAGGCTGGTGCTATCCCGCACGCCTTGCTCGGCAAGGACGTGCTGGGCATTGCCCAGACCGGCACCGGCAAGACGGCGTCCTTCGTCCTGCCGATGCTCACCCGGCTGGAAAAGGGCCGCGCCCGCGCCCGCATGCCGCGTACGCTGATCCTCGAGCCGACGCGCGAGCTTGCCGCACAGGTCGAGGAAAACTTCGTCAAATACGGCAAGAACCACAAGCTCAACATCGCGCTGCTGATCGGCGGCGTGTCCTTCGACGAGCAGGACAAGAAGCTCGAGCGCGGCGCCGACGTGCTGATCGCGACTCCCGGCCGCCTGCTCGACCATCGCGAGCGCGGCAAGCTCCTGCTCAATGGCGTCGAGATCCTCGTCATCGACGAGGCCGACCGCATGCTCGACATGGGCTTCATCCCCGACATCGAGCGCATCTGCGAGATGATCCCGTTCACCAGGCAGACGCTGTTCTTCTCAGCGACGATGCCGCCGGAGATCACCAAGCTCACCGAGAAGTTCCTGCACGCGCCGGTGCGCGTCGAAGTGTCGAAGGCTGCATCGGCCGCCACCAACATCATCCAGCGGCTGGTGAAATCCGGGCCAAAGCCTTGGGACAAGCGCGAGACGCTGCGCAATCTGATGAAGGCCGAGGATGCCGAGCTGAAGAACGCCATCATCTTCTGCAACCGCAAGGTCGAGGTGTCGGAGCTGTTCCGCTCGCTGCTGAAATATGATTTCGACGCCGGCGCCCTGCACGGCGACATGGACCAGCGCGCGCGCATGCAGATGCTGGCCAATTTCCGTGACGGCAAGCTGCGCTATCTCGTTGCTTCGGACGTCGCGGCGCGCGGCCTCGACATTCCCGACGTCAGCCATGTCTTCAACTACGACGTGCCGATCCACGCCGAGGATTATGTCCACCGCATCGGCCGTACCGGCCGCGCCGGACGCTCCGGCAAATCCTTCACCATCGCGACCAAATCGGACACCAAATACATCGACGCCATCGAACGGCTGATCGGCACCAAGATCGAGTGGCATGACGGCGACCTGTCGACGGTCGTCGTTAGCGAAGGCGGCGAGGATGAGGCCCCCCGCCGTGGCCGTGGTGCGCCACGCCGCGCCGGGCGCAAGGACGACGCCAAGGACAGGGGCGAGCGCAAGCCGCGTGAACGCCACGCCAAACGTGGCGAGGAAACGGCGCCGGAAGCGGTGAGCGAGGAACAGCCGGTCGTGGCCGAAGCCGCGGTCGCCGACATCGGCGAGCGGCGTACCCGCAAAGAGGCGATCCGCTCGGAAAACAGCGAGCGCCAAGCTTCACCTGAACGGAAGGCTTCGCCCGATCGCAGCGAGCGGCGCGCGCCGGAACGCGGCGATACCAGGCCACAGCGCGAGCGCCCTGCCCGTCAGCGCCAGGAAGACAATGACGCGACCGTGGGCTTCGGCGACGACATGCCGGCCTTCATGCGGATCGTCGCCAAGGTCTGATACCACAGCGCTCGCGCGTCCCGCCGACGCGCGAAGCACGAAGCTGGCATAAGACGGCCTCGCCTCACGCTGAGATGGCGTTAGTCCGGCAGGCCCGCCTTGCGAAGGCCTTCGATGTACCTGCTGCGATCGTCCGGTCGATAAAACGGCGGCAGCACCTCGGCAAGATTCGAAAGCCGCAGCGAGGGATCGAGCTCGCAGACCCGGGCCATCATCTGCTGCGCTTCCGACAGGCGCCCCGCAAGGGCATGACTCGCCGCCACTACACGCATCGCGCTCACGTAGTTCGGTTGGTATCGCAGCGACTTTCCCGCCCAAGTGGCGGCGTCATCGTAGTGGCCGGCACAAAAATGAGCGAGCCCGGTGTTGAATTGCCAAGCGAACAGGCGTGGATCCAATGGGCTTAGGCGCATGGCAAGCGCGGCGTGCTCGACGGCCTTGCCTGGCTCGCCAAAGCAAGCCCTGACCCAGCTGCTTAGGCCCCACGCGGCCGCTAGATTCGGGTTGAGAACGAGCGCGCGATCGATGCAAGCCGCACTGTCGTCAAGGTCGCCACCTACGTAGCCGAGCACGTATCCACCGAAGGAAAGCGCAATCGCATCGTCCCTTCCGAGTTCGACCGCTCTCCTGGCCAGTCGAGTAGCCTCGGCATTCTCTTTCGCGCGGTCGACCATCCAGCCGTTGCTTTTTCGGGTAGCGTAGCACCGCGCCGCCCGCGCATAGGCTGCGGCAAACTCGGGGTCACCGTCGATCGCCTTCATGAAGAGGCGCAAGGCATCGTCAATGGCCGACCTACTAGTGATCGTCCGGTCAAAGGCCGCCAGCCCGCGGAGATAGTAGTCATAGGCGTCGAGGCTTTCAGTCGGTTTGCGTTTGGCACGCTCGATCTCAGCCTCCTCCATTTTCGGTGTGATTGCGCCGACAATGCTCGAGGCGACCTGGTCCTGCAGATCGAAGACTTCGGCGAGCGCTCCGTCAAAACGGTCGGCCCAGAGATAGGCCCCTGTCGAGGTGTCGATGAGCTGCCCGGCGATGCGCAGGCGGTCGCCAGCCCGGCGAACACTTCCCTCGACCACATAGCGCACGCCCAGCTCACGCCCGACCTGCTCTATGTCTACGGACCGTCCCCTGTAGGTGAAGCTCGAATTCCGTGCGACTACGAACAGGTGACGAAAGTGAGCCAAGGCCGTGACAATGTCTTCCACCATACCGTCGGCAAAATATTCCTGCTCCATATCACCGCTTAGATTCTGAAACGGCAGCACCGCTATCGATGGGTGGTCGTCGCGCCTCGTCGGGGCCGCCAGAACCTGCGCCAGTGATGCGACGCCGGAGCTTGGCTCCGGCCGCGGACGTTCAGGTCGTTCACGGGACTGCAGAGAAGCCGCCAGCGAGCTTGTCCGCTCCTCAGGCTCTGCATCCAGATGTTTTTTCAAAGCTGCCCGACACAGCTCGAACTGGCGTAAGGCGGCGTTTTCGTGACCTCGATGAGCGTGGATGCGGATCAGCGCCCGATGGGCCGCCTCCGCCGTCGGATCCGGGGCGAGCAATCTCTCCGCGAGCCCTTCGCAGGCCGTCTCTTCCGCTGAGCCGGGTGCGGGCAGCGCCAGGCTCAGCCGATCGACCAACTGCAGCGCTTTGCGCTGATACTTGCTCAGATAAGGTCTGAACCACTCGTCCAGTTCGTCAGGAATGGCTTGCCCGGCAAGCAGCTCACCGCGGTACAGATCGGCGGCGAAGGCGAGATCAGTGGTCCGGCCCTCCTCCAGCTTCCGGTCGAAGATCGAGATGTCCGCCTCATCCGGACCGGCAATAAGCGCGACGGTTTCCTGATCCCCATCGATGTAGACGGTGGCATCCGAGCTGGCGGGGAACGTGCGCCTGATGTCGACCAGCGCCTGACGCAAACTATTGCGGGCCTGCCCATTGCTTCGCCCCGGCCAAAAGGCTTCGGAAAGCTGCTCGCGACGATGGCCGCGGCGGCCTGCGAGAACCAGAGCAGCAAAAAGAAGCGAAGTCTTGCGTGTGGCGAACCGGACGGGCCGGCGCTCCGGGGAAGTAACCTCCAGGCCACCAAGCAACCGGATGCGCACAAATCGTCTCCAGACTTTGACCGCGGCGACAGAATAGCATCTCGGTGGATCGATTTAACACCGATTTAACGGCGGATCATCGGACTCCTCCCAATTGTTCACACACAGCCGAACAGCCCGAAAACACCTGCGTGGCACGCTCCCATCCGCAAACTCGAAATGGGAGACAAAACAATGGCTCACACGGAAACTCGCGCCGCCCGCGGCATGTCCAAACGCTTGCTTGGGTCTGGCTTGAAAAGCGCAGCAATGATGATCGCTGCATTCACGAGATGGCGGCGGACCGCCGCAAGACGCAGGGCACTGGCAGATTTGACGATCGATCAGCTGAACGACATCGGTCATTTGGAGGTCCATCAACCAGCACCCGACGCCGTCAAGGCAGTTCTGATCACGAACTTGATATCGATGAGGTAAGATCGGCGCTCAGTTTGGTTTGGGCCCTAAAGGTTCCTGAGCTCCAGGCGAGATGCCAACAGGTCCAGAAAAGCGCGTACTTTGGCCGAGGACGACCTGCCTTCCGGCCACACGGCGTGTATCGGCACCGGCACCGGCTCGAATTCGGTCAGAACCAGTTCCAGGCGGCCATCGTCCACCAGGTGTTTTACCTGCCAAAGCGGGGAGTAGCCCAGACCCAAGCCGTGAACCGCGGCTGCATAGATCGATATCATCAAATTGGACCGGAAGGTGCCCGCGACCTTCACCGGCCGGGGCTTGCCTTCAATCTGAAACATCCATTCGCCCGGGCGGCCGTCAACAGTTCGTACGATGCATTCATGCTCACGCAATTCAAGCGGATGGGCCGGTCGGCCGCGTTGTCGAAAGTAGGCAGGTGCGCCGAACACGACGCGCCGCAACGCCCCCAGCCGCTTCGCCCGTAGACTGGAATCCGGCAAATCGCCGATCCGGACCGCCAGATCGAGACCCACGGCATCCAGATCGACAAATTCATCGGAAAGCTGGAGGTCAACCTCAACCTGGGGATATGTCCGCATATAGTCGGCGATGACCGGCATCAGGAAATCCGGGCCGAACAGAACCGGGGCACTCACACGCAGGATGCCGGACGGCTCGGATCGTCGGTTGGCCGCCTGAAGCCTGGCTTCGTTTATTTCCTCGATGGCGGGCTTGATGCGTTGGAAAAAGGCCGCACCGGCTTCGCTCGGCGTCGAGCGGCGCGTCGTCCTGTGCAGAAGCTCGACCCCGATGGATTCCTCCAATGTCGCCAAAGACCGACTGACCGACTGCAGTGAGCGGTTCAGCCGGCGTGCGGCAGCCGTCAGGCTGCCATGCTCGACAATGGCAATGAAGGCTTCGAAATCATCTATCCGGCTCATCGCGTATTTCTCCCGAAAATCGGGATAAACTATCGCCACATCGATCAATTGTAACGCAGTTCGCTAGATTTTATCTTCCCTGCACAGGCCGAAAGGCAGACTCGAGGGAAGGAGATCGTCATGCGAACACCCAGTCCAACCGTCCTGGTCGTAGGCGCCGCAGGCCGCGTTGCCGGTTTGGTGGTGCCTGAACTCGTCCGCCGCAATGCCAGGGTTAGAGCGCTTGTTCGTGACGCCGCGGCTGCCGAAAAAGCCCGGAAAGCCGGGGCATCCGAGATCGCGATCGGTGATCTGCGCAACCATCAAAGCCTTGAACAGGCCGTCGAAGGTGTCGACGGTGTCTTCCACATCGGGCCGGCCTTTGCTCCCGACGAAGCCGCCATGGGGGTTGCCATGGTTGAGGCAGCGGCGCGAGCAGGCGTTCGGAAATTCGTCTTCTCATCTGTGATCCAGCCCACCAATACGAGGCTGGAAAACCATGCAAGCAAGGTACCGGTCGAAGCTGCCCTCTATTCGACGAACATGGAATACACCATTCTGCACCCGGCCAATTTCATGCAAAATATCGCGGCGGCCTGGCCGTCCGTCGTCGAGCATGGCGTTTTCGCCGAGCCGTTTCCAAAGACGGCGAAGCTGGCCCGCGTCGACTATCGCGACGTGGCTGAAGTGGCAGCGATCGCACTGACCGAAACGCGTTTGTCCTATGCGACCCTCGAGCTGTGCGCCGACGGTATGCACAGCCGCGAAGAGGTCGTTGCCATGATCAGCGAGGCGCTTGGCCGGCCGGTTTCAGCAGGCGAGCCGACATTTCAGGACTGGGCGGCGAAAGCCCGCCTTCCCTATACCGACCGGCAGTTGCAGATGCTGGCCAAAGTACACAGCCACTACGCCAAATACGGCCTCGGCGGGAACAGCCTGGCGTTGCGCGCCGCGCTTGGCCGCGAGCCGCGTTCGCTGCGAAGCTTCATTCGGGAATTGGCGCTGCCGGTGGCACATGCCGCCTGATCGTCCTCACAATAACGCTTACGCACACTTTCTGATTAGGAGATTTCGATGCAAGCATCACCGGACCGAGCCTTCAAATTGAGAAAGCTGCCGCCCTCCTACGGCGCGGTGGTGATGCCGTTGGTTCTTTCGATTCTGATGTCCTCGATTGTCTCGGCGGTTTCGACGGCAATCGGCGCAGGCTGGACGGACGGGTTTATTGCGGCCTGGAGCTATGCATGGGGCGCTTCATGGCTTGTTGCGTTTCCCAGCCTGCTGATTGTGCTTCCGATCGTGCGCCGGATCGTTGCCGCGATTGTCGATCAGCCGGCCCGGTCCTGATATCACAAACGCAGCGCGCCGGCGGCCGGCGGTCCGGCATAACCATTAGAGCGGCCCCGTACGGAGCCGCTCTCGGTTCATGCGCTTGCCTCAGGTGAGCGGCGACAGCTGGATCTCGACGCGGCGGTTCTGAGCCCGGCCGGCAGCGGTCGCGTTGGAGGCGATCGGACGCGTCTTGCCGAAGCCGGTGACGGCGAAGCGGCGGGAATCGACGCCCTGCCCGGACAGATAGTTGGCGACCGCCAGGGCGCGGCGCTGCGACAGGTCGAAATTGTGCTCGTCGCCGCCGGTCGAGTCGGTGTGGCCGAACACGTCGACGGTGGTCTGCCGGAACTTTTTCAGCACAAGGGCAACCGAATTCAGCACCGGATAGAACCCAGCCTTCACCGCATCCTGGTCGACGTTGAAAGTGATGTCGGACGGCATGTTGAGGATGATCTGGTCGCCGGTGCGGGTGACGCTGACGCCGGTGCCCTCAAGCTGCCGGCGCAGTTCGGCCTCGTTCTGGTCCATGGTGGCGCCGATGGCGCCGCCGGCAAGCGCACCGATGCCGGCGCCGATCAGCGCGTTGCGGCGGTCGTTGCCGCCGGCAAGCATACCGAGCCCGGCACCCGCCAGCGCTCCCAGACCGGCGCCGGCAGCGGTGTTGGAAACCTTCTGCTCCCCGGTGTAGGGATCGGTGGTGCATGCGCTCACAAGCACAGCCGTCGCCACGACGGCGAGCACAATCTTTTTCATATGGTGGTCCCTCTCCATTCCACGGCCGCGCAACGGCGCACCGCATCAGCCCTTCCAGCGACTTGTAACATGAAATGCGGCGAAAAGCGGACCAGCAAAAGCCGCTGCCGCGGCTTTCCCCGGCTCAATTCCATACCCCTGCAGCGGCTCGCGCGACCACCGCAATTCGACCGGCTACCAGAGATTCTTGCCGTCGATGACCACCACTTCGACCTTGTCGAGATCGAAATCGTCGAACAGCCGCGAATTCACACTGATCTTCGGATTGTCGAAATTCGGCTCGCCTGTCGACCAGTCCGGCGTCTCGGTGAAGGTGCCGCAGCCGCAGGTGGCGCAAAAACTGTGTTTTATGGTTTTCGATCCCCACTGGTAGAACGAAACATTCTCCGGCGGGCTGGTAAGCCTGAATTGCGATGGCGTGTAATAGGCCCACAACGAACCGCGTTTCGAACAGAAGGAACAGGTGCATCGCGTCACAGTCTGCGGCGCTTGCGAAACCTCGAACGTGGTCGCCTTGCAGTGGCAGCTTGCCTTGATGGTCATGGATTAGTCCCTCACAATGCCCGCCGCCCCTACGGCAAGGCACCATAAAGAAACGCTCCTGACAACTCTCCGTCAGCAGATCTGTCGTCTGCAATGCGCAGTTTCAAAAGTGTTGTAACCCAATCGAGGGCGTGTCGATCCCAAAAACCCTGCACACCCTCGGGTCAAGCCCAAGGGCAAGCTTTTGGGGGCGACATGCATCAATAGGACGATGGCGGCACGAACAGACAGATGGTCTTTCCGTCATTGGCGCCGGCGACCGAGCACCAGTGATATGCGCCGTCGGGCGAATTCTTGATGCGCTTGTCGCTATAGGCCACGACTTCGCCTGTCCCCTTGATGACATAGCCTTCGGGGCGCTCGCCGATAGATATCGGCGCAACCTCGCGGCAGTCATAGCCCGAGCAGCAGGAGAACGGATAGCTCCAGCCTTGCGGCATCGCCGCGGTCGGCTTGGCATCATGCGCCAGAGCAGGCGCCGCGAATGGCATCGCGGCAGCTATCAAAACCACTGCCGCGACAAGGGAATTCAGAAATCGGCGCGCCGTGTGAACGGCATGGGCCGGTCTGGTTGTAAGAGCAGGCATGGGCGCAGTTCCTATCAACGGTTGTCAAGCATCTCGCTTGCCCGTTCCCGGAACGTGTCTTCCCAGTGGCCGGATCGTCAGGTCGCAGATACGCCGCGCCCGGCCATAAATGCTTTTTTCCTCCCCAGCGCTTGGATGCTGGGCTGATTCCTTGGTCGGCGCAAGGAATTGCTGTCGCAAACCGAACGCCGACCTCTGCGGCCGGAACCAGCCTGCCGGCCGGGTTGACGAGACTGGTACGATCACCCCCGGCAGCGAGGGTTGCCAATAACGGAATTCGGCTCGCAGTGGTTCCGGGCTCGGCACCGGCAGGCTCGAAGCATTCGCGTCAAAAGCGGAAATCGATTTTGGAAATTCCGATGAAAAACAAAGTTGTAGAACGACAGGTAAGTTCAAGTTGAGAACTCGTCACTCTCGCGCCGTGGCCGTAACTCTCGCGTGATGGACTGAAATTGCCGGGTTGGTGCCCGCCTTCAGTCGATGTCGGCCACCGTTTCTCCGGCGCCACCCTCGATGCGCTGCGATAGCGAGGCCTCCATGAAATCGTCGAGGTCGCCGTCGAGCACGCTCGACGGGCTGGTGCTCTCGACGCCGGTGCGCAGATCTTTCACCAGCTGATAGGGCTGCAGCACGTAGGACCGTATCTGGTGGCCCCAGCCAATATCGCTCTTCGACGCTTCGGTGGCGTTCGCCACCGCTTCGCGTTTCTTCAGCTCTTCCTCGTAAAGCCGCGAGCGCAGCATTTCCCAGGCCTTGGCCTTGTTCTTGTGCTGGGAGCGCTCCGCCTGGCAGGCAACCGCGATGCCGGTGGCGAGATGGGTGATGCGGACCGCCGAATCGGTGGTGTTGACATGCTGGCCGCCCGATCCCGAAGAACGATACGTGTCGATACGGACGTCAGATTCGGAAACGTCGATGTCGATCGTATCGTCGATGACGGGATAGACCCAGACGCTGGCGAAGGAGGTGTGGCGGCGCGCATTGCTGTCATAGGGCGAAATACGCACGAGACGATGCACGCCGGATTCCGTCTTCAGCCAGCCATAGGCGTTGTGGCCCTTGATCAGCAGCGTGGCTGACTTGATGCCGGCCTCTTCGCCGTCATGCACTTCCAGCACCTCGACCTTGAAGCGGCGGCGCTCGGCCCAGCGCGTATACATGCGCAGAAGCATCGAGGCCCAGTCCTGGCTTTCGGTGCCGCCGGCGCCGGCATGGACTTCCAGATAGCTATCGTTGGCGTCCGCCTCGCCCGACAGCAGCGTTTCGATCTGGCGCGCCTTGGCCTCGCCGCGCATCGAGCGGATCGCCGCCTCGGCCTCCGCGACGACGCCCTCGTCGCCCTCTTCCTCGCCAAGCTCGATCAGGCCGATATTGTCTTCCAGAGCCTGGGTGACGCCTTTGACCGCGGCAATGCCTTCCTCGAGGCCCTGACGCTCGCGCATCAGCTTTTGCGCTTCCAACGGCTCGTTCCAGAGGCTCGAATCCTCGGCGCGGACATTCAGGTACTCAAGCCGCTTTATGGCCTGGTCCCAGTCAAAGATGCCTCCTCAGCAGGGTGATCGCCTGCCTGATCTCGTCGACAATATTTTGCGTTTCCGCGCGCATGGCTGGCTGTTCTGTCCTGTTGCTGAATGGCGGTTTGGTGGCGCGATACATAGGGACGGCAATGTCCCCTGTAAAGCACCGGCCCCTGTAAAGCGGGATGGGCCGGCTCGACCATGATCGTCAAGCCGGCCCGACCGGATGTAACGATTGTCAGTAGAGCCCGCCGCCGCCCGACTGGATAGCCTGGTTGGCCTGCGGCGACAGCGCCCCGCCGGTGGCGTTGGAGCCGTCCGCACCCATGCCGATCACCCAATAGCTGTCGGCGGGACCGGTACCCGGCTTGAAGGCTTCGATGATGGTTCCGGCGTCACCCTCGTTGGCCCGCATGCCGGTCTTGCGATTGATCGCAATCAGCTTCATGCCTTCGGGAACCTTGAAGTCGACATTGGGCGTGCCGTCCAGCGCTACGCGCATGAAATCCTTGAAGATCGGCGCAGCAAGGCCGCCGCCGGTCGCGCCCTTGCCAAGACCTTTCGGCTGATCGTAGCCCATATAAAGGCCGACAACGAGGTTCGGCGTATAGCCGATGAACCAGGCGTCCTTTTCGTCATTGGTCGTTCCGGTCTTGCCGGCGATGTGACGGCTGAGTTCGTTGATGGTGGCGCCGGTACCGCGTTGAACGACGCCCTCCATCATCGATGTGATCTGGTAGGCGGTCATCGGATCGAGCACCTGCTCGGAATTGTCGACCAACTCCGGCTCTGGCTGGTTCTGCCATTCTGCGGCGTTGCAGTTTGAGCAGCCGCGTTCGTCCTGCCTAAAGACGGTCTTGCCGTAGCGGTCCTGGATGCGGTCGATCAGCGACGGCTTGATCGACTTGCCGCCATTGGCCATGATCGAATAGGCCGATACCATGCGCATCACCGTCGTCTCGCCGGAACCCAGCGCCATCGGCAGATACGGCGCGAGATGGTCGTAGACGCCGAAACGCTCGGCATACTCCACGACCAGTTTCATGCCCATGTCGTTGGCAAGCCGCACCGTCATCAGATTGCGCGATTTCTCGATGCCGGAGCGCAAGGTCGCCGGACCGGCCACCGTTCCGTCGTAATTCTTGGGCGTCCAGGTCGTGTTGCCGCTCTGGATGGTGATCGGCCCGTCCATGATCACAGAGGCGGGCGTATAGCCATTGTCGAGGGCGGCCGAATAGACGATCGGCTTGAACGACGACCCCGGCTGGCGCATGGCCTGCGTCGCCCGGTTGAACTCCGACTGCGCATAGGAGAAACCGCCGACCATGGCCAGGACGCGTCCGGTATGCGGATCCATGGCGATCAGGCCGCCTTCCACTTCGGGAACCTGGCGCAAGCTGTAGCTGTTGTCCGAGCCGTCGTTCCTCTGCACGAAAATCACGTCGCCCGGCTTCAGCACGTCGGCCGGCGACTTCGCCTTGACGGTTTTGCCGTCGACCACGTGGCGCATGGCGAAGCTCATGTCTTCCTTGCTGACGGTGCCTTCGAGGCGGTCCTTGACGATTTCGCCGGAGATCTGGCGCGTCGGCTGCAGGCCGATGGACAGGCCGGTGGCCGAGCTATCGAGCACGACGGCAAGCGACCATTCCGGCACGTCCTCCAGTCGCTTGACGTTGCCCAGCGGCACGCCCCAGTCGCCGGAAACATCGATGCTCGTGACCGGCCCGCGGTAGCCGCGCAGCGTATCGAACTTCATGAGACCGTTCTGCATGGCCTTGCGGGCAATCAACTGCATCTTCGGATCGAGCGTGGTACGGACGGAAAGGCCGCCCTCGTAGAGCGCATTCTCGCCGTAGCGCGCGATGATCTGGCGACGCACTTCCTCGGTGAAATATTCCCCGGCGAAGAGATAGTTGCCGGTGCGGCGCGGCGTGACGCCGAGCGGCTCGGCCTTGGCCTTCTCGCCTTCTTCATGGGTGACGTAACCGTTCTCGACCATCTGGTCGATGACCCAGTTGCGGCGCTCCAAGGCGCGATCGGCATGCTTGAAGGGATGATAGTTGTTCGGCCCCTTCGGCAGAGAGGCAAGATAGGCAGCCTCGGCCACGGTGAGCTCGTTCACCGATTTGTCGAAATAGGTGAGCGCAGCACCGGCGACGCCATAGGCACCGAAACCGAAGAAAATCTCGTTGAGATAGAGCTCGAGAATGCGATCCTTCGAATAGGCCTGCTCGATGCGGAAGGCGAGGATCATCTCCTTGATCTTGCGCTCGTAGGTCTGGTCTGAAGACAACAGGAAGTTCTTCGCCACCTGCTGGGTGATGGTCGAGGCGCCGACCTGGCGCTTTCCCGAGCCAAGATTCTGCAGGTTGACGACAATGGCGCGGCCAAGGCCGGTCACGTCGATGCCGGGATGATTGTAAAAGTTCTTGTCCTCGGCCGACAGGAAGGCCGCCTTGACTCGATCCGGGATCGCCTGAATCGGCAGATAAAGCCGCCGCTCACGCGCATATTCGGCCATCAGCGCGCCATCCGACGCGTGGATGCGGGTCGTCACCGGCGGCTCGTATTTGGCCAGCACCTCGTAATCGGGCAGGTCCTTCGACAAATGGCCGATATAGATCGCCACGCCCGCCGCGACCAAAAGGGCCAGCGTCGTGCCGATGCCGAAGAAATAGCCAATGAGACGAATCATACCCGCTCCAGTCCTTGGTTCGGGAATTTCCTAAACGAAGCCGCCCTTCGCGCAAGCTTTCGGGACGATCCCAACCCGTAATCGCAAAAGCCATGTCGCGACCATGTGGGCAAAATACGGCAGCGTGGAATTTCGGTTTCGAATGCCGGAAATAAAAGCACAGGGTGTTGTCGCCGTGCAACGCTGCCTCAGGTTGTGGGCGCCGGCGGCATTTCAGCCTCCGGCCCCCGTTCCGCTCTTGGCCGAAGCAAACAGTGCAACGGCGTTGGTTATGCTTTGGGTCGCCTTGTTGCGCCAATCGGCGCTGAGCAACTGCGCTTCGTCCTTGGCGTTCGACAGATAGCCGAGTTCGACCAGCACGGACGGAACGTCCGGCGCCTTCAGCACCTTGAAGCCGGCAGAACGCTGCGGGTTGTTGATCAGGCCGACGCTGGTGGAAAGCTGGCCGACAAGAGTGTGCGCGAAGCTCATCGAAAAATTATGCGTCTCGCGGCGGATCAGGTCGATCAGGATATCGGTCACTTCCTTGCTGTCGTCCTTGATCTCCATGCCGGCGAACTGGTCGGAAAGATTTTCACGGTCGGCAAGCGCCTGTGCCTCGGGATCGGAAGCCTTGTCGGACACGGTGTAGACGGTTGCGCCGCGAATGCCCTTGAGGCTGATCGTGTCGGCATGGATCGAGATGAGCAGGTCGGCCTCATGCTGGCGAGCAATGCGCACGCGATCGTCGAGCCGCAGGAACTCGTCCGTTTCGCGCGTCAGGAACACGTCATATTTGCCGCTGGCGGTGAGCTTGTCGCGCAGTTCCATGGCAAAGGCGAGCGTCACGTTCTTCTCGACAGTGCCGTTCAGGCCCTCGGCACCACCGTCGATGCCGCCGTGGCCGGGATCGACGACGACGGTGAAACGATGGCCCGGATTGGAGACCGGCCCGGTACCGACCCTGCCAGCCTTGTCGGCAGAGACTGTCGAGCCGGTGGTCAGCGCCTGATTGGCGAGCGCTGCATCGAATTCCCGCTGCGACGCCGCCGACATGTCGATGGCGATGCGGTAGCCACTGCCGTCATCGTTCTTCAGCACGTCGAGATTGTCGACGGCGAACGGTCCCTTGCCGGTGAGAATCAGCCGCGATTTTCCCTCGCCGAGTCCGCCGTAACGCACGGCGCGGACAAGGCCGCGCGGCTTCACATCCTTGGCATTTAGGGCGAATCTCGTGGCCGGCAGATCGATGACCAGACGATTGGGGCCGCGCAGCAGGAACCATTTGATGTCGGGATCGCGGTCGAAATTGATGACGATGCGCATCTTGGTGGCATCGCCGGCCATCTTGTAGCTTGTGGCGCCGATCGGTACGTCGGCAGCACGCGAAAGTGGCGGAAAGACTAGGCAAGCCAGGATCAGCGGCAGCAGGCAGGCGGTGCGGAACAACCAGCCTCCATGATGACGGCCCTTGTCTGCGAAGCCTGCCAGTCCCATCTTTCTACCAGTCGCTCCTGTTTGGCGTCATGCCCGATCGTTCGTCAAAGTGCCCTATTGCTTGTCAAAGTGCCGGCAGGCCGCGAACTCGATTAACGATTGGTATCCAGAGAAGGTTAACCAAGCCTTTTCATGGAAGGCTTGGAACCTGGGCTTCCGTTGCGGAACGGCTTTTTGCCGGCGTCGGGAATCGGGGTTGCCTTCCAACCCGCCAAATCATAAAAGCGATGGTGGATCACTGCAATCCTGGAACCGTCCTCCTCCGCAGCTTCCTGCTACAGGTCAGACGCAAGACGGCTCCTTTCGCTTCAGGCGAAGAAGGCATCGGTGATCGCGACGATTTTCGCAGGCGTGCTCCCGTGGCGGGGGAATCGCCTGCGTGAGCAAAACGGCCGGGATTGTCCCGTGCCGGCTCTGTATGAGCAAACAAGCTGGTCCGGTTTTTCCCGGGCTTTGGTTCAAAAGGTTCTGCTGGTTACGATGGCTTCAAGCGCAATCATGGAAAGGTCCGCAACAAACCGCGCCACTACGGCTGCGGGCGGCACCGCCATGGCGCTCAGGCAGCGGCCGGCGGACGTTCAATTGTCCGGCACCCATGTTCCAGGTCCACGGCAGCGGGCATTGCCCCGCAAGCTGCGGCCGACGGCTGCCGGGGGGAAACGAAATAATGCCCAACAAAATGCTGATAGACGCCTCCCACCCGGAGGAAACACGCGTTGTCGTCGTTCGCGGTAACCGTATTGAAGAATTCGACTTTGAATCCCAGGACAAGAAGCAGCTCAAAGGAAACATCTATCTCGCCCGCGTAACGCGCGTCGAACCTTCCCTCCAGGCAGCCTTCGTCGAATATGGCGGCAACCGTCACGGTTTCCTCGCCTTCAGTGAAATACACCCCGACTATTACCAGATTCCGGTCGCCGACCGTCAGGCGCTGCTGCGTGCGGAAGCACAGGAAGCCCAGGACGAAGAGGACGAGGAAGCCGCCGAGGGCGACGACCGCCAGAGCCGCGACCGCGGCAAGCGCGGACGCCGGCGTGGCGGCAAGAGCCGCGACCGCGGCGAGCACAGGCGCGAGGCAGGCGCGTCCGACGGTGAGAATGGCGAGAGCGGCGAAGATGCCGTCGCAGAGAACCTGGATGCCGCTGCCGACGGCGGCGACACCATGTCCGATACTGTCGGACAGAGCGAGGATGCCGCCGGACAGAGTGATGAAGTCGCCGATAGCGGCGAGACCGAGCCGTCCGAAGGCGGATCCAGTTCCATCGCTGCCAGCGTCGACGCCGACGTAATCTCGGAAGCCGTCCCGCAAGTAGAGACAAGGGAGGTCGAGACAGGCGGGGCCGAGACGAGCGGCGAAGCGACGTCCGAAGACAATGATCGCGGCATGCTGGAGGAGGTGCAATCCTCGCATTCGGACGATCACGAGGTCGAATCGGTCGGCGCCGAAGACGCGCTAGAAGAAGTGCGCAACCGCCGCAAGCCGGTGCGCCGCCAGTACAAGATCCAGGAAGTGATCAAGCGCCGGCAGATCCTGCTGGTGCAGGTCGTCAAGGAAGAGCGCGGCAACAAGGGTGCAGCGCTGACCACCTACCTGTCGCTGGCCGGCCGCTATTCGGTGCTGATGCCGAACACGGCGCGCGGCGGCGGCATTTCGCGCAAGATCACCAATGCGCAGGACCGCAAGCGGCTGAAGGAAGTGGTCGCCGATCTCGAAGTGCCGCAAGGCATGGGCGTCATCCTGCGTACGGCCGGCGAAAGCCGCACCAAGGCAGAGATCAAGCGCGACTACGAATATTTGATGCGGCTTTGGGAAAATGTCCGCAATCTGACGCTTCAATCCACGGCCCCTGCCCTGGTTTATGAGGAAGGCAGCCTGATCAAGCGGTCGGTGCGCGACCTCTACAACAAGGATATCGACGAGATCCTGGTTTCCGGCGAAGAAGGCTACCGCGAGGCCAAGGATTTCATGCGCATGCTGATGCCGAGCCACGCCAAGGTGGTACAGCCGTTCCGCGACACGACGCCGATCTTTGTGCGCAACGGCATCGAAGCACAGCTCGACCGCATGCTGCAGCCGCAGGTGACGCTGAAGAGCGGCGGCTACATCATCATCAACCAGACGGAAGCGCTGGTCGCCATCGACGTCAATTCGGGCCGTTCCACCAAGGAGCACTCGATCGAGGACACCGCGCTTCACACCAATCTGGAAGCCGCCGAGGAAGTCGCCCGGCAATTGAGGCTACGCGATCTCGCCGGCCTGATCGTCATCGACTTCATCGACATGGAGGAGAACCGCAACAACCGCTCCGTCGAGAAGCGGCTGAAGGATCACCTCAAGAACGACCGCGCCCGCATCCAGGTCGGCCGCATCTCGCATTTCGGGCTGATGGAAATGTCGCGTCAGCGCATCCGTGCCAGCGTGCTGGAATCGACGATGAAGCCTTGCCCGCATTGCGGCGGCACCGGCCATGTGCGCTCCGATTCGTCGGTTGCGCTGATGGTGGTGCGGGCAATCGAGGAATTCCTGCTCAAGGATTCGCGCAGCCACATCACGGTGCGGACGCCGGCAGCGACCGCGCTCTATGTGCTCAATCACAAGCGCGGCACGCTGGTGGAATTCGAGCACCGCTTCGGCGTGACCATCACCATCGAAGCCGATGACACGGTCGGTGCACAACACTATGCCATCTTCCGCGGCGCGCTGGCCGAAAAGCCGGAAGGCTTTGTCGAGGCCCGCACGTTCCCGGCCTATGTCGAGCCGGAAGAACTCGAGGACGAGATCGTCATCGAGGAGGAAGAGGAGGCACCGGTGCAGGCTGAGCAGCCACGCCCTGCCCAGCAGCCGCAGCAGCCAAGGTCCGGCGAGGACGGCGAAGGCCGCGATCGCAAGCGCCGCAAGCGCCGCAGACGGCGCGGCGGCAAGGATCGCGAACACGGGGATCGCGAACACGGGGATCGCGAACACGGGGATCGTGAACACGGGGATCGTGAACAGGCCGCTGCCGGGGAAGGTGCTTCCGTTTCGGCGCCGACGGACGACGCCCTCGTAGCCGCCGCCGAGCAAGGCGCCGAAGCGGAACGTGAAGCGCCGGCCGGGGTTGCCGAAACTGCGGAAGCGGCGGACGACGGTCACGGCAAGAAGCGCCGGCGCGGCAAGCGCGGCGGCAAGCGCAATCGCCGTGAAGACGGTGAGGACGGCGTCGAAGCCAGCGCCGGCGAGCCGGCCGGCATGACAGAAGGTGCCGTATCGGAAGCAGAGCCGGTGACTGGCGAGCCGGAAGGTGCGCCGCCTGCCGAAGAGCTTGCGGTGCGTGCTCCGGCGAACGACGACACGCCGAGCGCCGAAAAGCCGAAGAAGCCGCGCCGTGCCGCCAAGCCGAAGAAGGCCGCGGCGGAAGCAGTTGCCGAGATTGCGGGCGCCGAGACATCGGCCGCCGAAGCCGCGGCGGTGGCTTCCGGCGAGACCGCTGCGCCGGTTCGGCAGGAGACCGAAGTGGCGGCTGGCAAGGAAACGCCGAAAGCCCGGCCGTCGCGGCGCAAACCCGCACCGGTGGATGCTCCGGTCGTGCCGGTCGTCTCCTCGATCGTCCCCGACGAGGCAAAGACCGAGGAAGCAAAGGCCGAGGACAAGCCGAAGCGTGCCGGCTGGTGGCAGCGGAAGGGCTTTTTCTAAGCTTTTCCGTGTATTAGCCAGACTTTCTGATTAAAAGAATCCCGCGCTGCCGACTGGCTGCGCGGGATTTCTTCGTGCCAATTCCAGGCGACAGGCACTATGGCGCGAAGATCGACCAGTTCATCATCTTCGCCAGTTTCTCCAGCGCGATCGAGCCCAGCCTGGAATTGCCATTGGCATTGAGGCCAGGCGACCACACCGCAAGCGAGGCGACGCCCGGCACGATCCCCAATATGCCGCCGCCAACGCCGCTCTTGCCGGGAATGCCGACACGGAAAGCGAAGTCGCCGGAGCCGTCATAATGGCCGCAGGTCAGCATCATCGCGCCGATGCGGCGGGCGCGCTCGGCCGAGACGACGGAATGCCCGGTCGCCGGATTGTTGCCGCCATTGGCGAGAAAGCGCCCGGCCAGGGCGAGTTGCCGGCAGCTCATGGCGATCGCGCAATGGTGGAAATAAACGCCCAGCGCCAGTTCCGGCGCGTGATTGAGATTACCGAACGATTTCATGTAATTGGCAAGCGCAAAATTGCGAAAGCCGGTGGCACGTTCGGACGCCGCGACCTCGCGATCGATGATGATCGTGTCGTCATCGGCCAGGAACTGGATGAAGCGCAGGATCTCGCCGATCGCCTCGCGCGGCTGATGGCCGGCAAGCAGGATGTCTGAAACGACGATGGCGCCGGCATTGATGAACGGATTGCGCGGAATGCCGTTCTCGTGCTCGAGCTGGACGATCGAGTTGAACGGATTGCCCGACGGTTCGCGTCCGACCCGTTGCCATAGCGCGTCGCCGACATTGCCGAGCGCCAGCGTCAGCGTGAATACCTTTGAGATGCTCTGGATCGAAAATGCCTCGTCGGCGTCGCCCGCGGTCAGCACGCGGCCGTCATTGGTCACCGCGGCAATGCCGAATTTTTTCGGGTCGATCTTGCTCAGCTGCGGAATATAGCTGGCAACGTCGCCGCGATCGGCACGCTCCGCCATTTCGGCGGCAACCTCGCGCAGTGCCTGTTCAAGCTGGGGCGCCTGTCCAAGTTGGGGCGCCTGTCCGCGTTGCGGCGCCTGTTCAAGCTCCGGCATCGTCGTCCCCGCTACTTCAGCCAGCGTTCGATACGCGCCATCGCCTCGACCATGTCGTCGTGGCTGCCGGCGTAGGAAAAGCGCATCGTGCGATGGCCCTGCAGCGGATCGAAATCGCGGCCGGGCGTCGCCGCCACATGCGCCTCGGCAAGCATCCTGCGCGCAAACGCCATGCTGTCGTTGGTGTGCCGGGTGACGTCGCAGAAGGCGTAGAAGGCGCCGTCCATGGGCGCAGCAAGCGCAAAGCCGAGGTCCGGCAGGCGTTGCATCAAGAGCTCGCGGTTCCAGGCGTAACGCGCCTTCACCGCCTCCAGCTCTTCTGTCGCCTTGAACGCTTCGATCGCGGCAATCTGGGACAGTTCGGGCGGCGAGATGTAGAGGCTCTGGGCGATGCGCTCGATCGGCCGCACCAAATCCTGCGGCAGCACCATCCAGCCGATGCGCCAGCCGGTCATGCAATAATATTTCGAGAAGGAATTGATCACCGTCACGTCCGCGCCGAAAGACAGCGCAGTCGTGTCGGGCGCCGCATAGGCCAGCCGGTGGTAGATCTCGTCTGAGATCACGGCGATGCCAAGCTCGCGCGCCGTCTCGACCAGCGCCTCGAGATCGCCGGCGGGAATGACCGCGCCGGTCGGATTGGCCGGGCTGGCGAACAGCACGCCTTTCAGCGGTTTTTCGCGGTGCGCGGCTTTCAGGTGCTCGGCATGAAGATAGGCGGCGCCGCCGAGCTCGATCTCGGCGATGTCGATGCCGAGCGCAGCCATGATGTTGCGATAGGCCGGATAGCCCGGCGCGGCGATGGCGACGCGGTCGCCCGGATCGAACATCGCCAGGAAGGCAAGGTTGAAGGCAGCCGACGATCCGGTGGTAACGGCTACCCGCTCGGGCGGCACGTCAAGCCCGTAATGCTCGCCATAATGGGCCGCGATTGCCTTGCGCAGGCCGGCGAGGCCCAGCGCGTCGGTATAGCCGATGCGGCCTGCTTTCAAGGCGCTCGCCGCCGCTTCGCGAACCCCGGCCGGTGCCGGGTCGGACGGCTGGCCGACTGCCATGGAAACGACCGGCACGCCCTTGGCCTTCAGCCGATTCGCCTCGGCCAGGATGTCCATGGCGTGGAACGGCTCGACGGCGCCGCGGCGCGAAAGCGAAACAACCATTTTTCAATCCACCACACTTGTCCGCACGTGCCGGCCATGCAGGCCGCGCCGCACAAATGCCCGATTGATGTGGGGATCACAAGTTCGGTAAGTTTTAAGGTGCCGACTTTTCATCCTTCGCCCGCTCGTCTACCAGTGGACCTGCCATGTTAAGCCGACCCAGATCGACGATCGCCAGGACAGCGCGCGCCTTCGCGACGCTTTCGCTTGCCGCGGTGCTAGCCATGGCTGGCTCGGTCAACGCGTTTGCGCAGAATGTGCCGGTGGTGCGCGATGCCGAGATCGAGGCGCTGGTGCGGGATTACGCACGGCCGATCTTCAAAGCGGCCGGCTTATCGGGCGACGCCATCAACATCGTGCTGGTCAACGACCAGAGCTTCAACGCCTTTGTTGCTGGCCGCCGCATGTTCATCAACACCGGCGCGCTGATGACAGCCGAAACGCCCAACGAGATCATCGGGGTCATCGCCCACGAGGCCGGCCATATCGCCGGCGGACACCAGCAAAAGTTGCGCGAACAGCTCGAGCGCGCCAAGACGATGGCAATCCTGGCGACGCTGCTTGGCGCCGGCGCCATGGTGGCCGGCGCCACCAGCAATAGCCGCGGCCTCGCTGGGGCCGGCATGGGCGTGATGGCCGGCGGCGGCGAGATGGCGCAACGCAGTATCCTCGCCTATCAGCGCACCGAAGAGATGACCGCCGACCGCTCGGCAATCGCTTATCTCAATGCTACCGGCCAGTCCGGCGTGGGCATGCTGAAGACGTTCAGCCGTTTCCAGAATGCATTGTCGCTCTCGGGCGCCCAAGTCGATCCCTACAAGATCAGCCATCCGATGCCGCAGGAGCGTATCGCCAATCTCGAAGTGCTGGTGAAGCAGAGCCCTTACCTCGACAAGGTCGACCCACCGACACTGCAGCAGCGCCACGACATGATGCGCATCAAGATCGCCGCCTATATGCAAGGACAGGCCGCGGCGTCGCGATTGATACGCAAGAACCCCGGCAGTCTCGCCTCGCGCTATGGCGACGCGCAGATGACCTATCTCTTCGGCAATCTGGCCTCGGCGCTCACCAAGACCAACGCACTGATCAAGGAACAGCCGAAAAATCCCTATTTCCAGGAATTGCGCGGCGACATCCTGATGAAGGCGAACAGGCCGAAGGATGCGGCGGACGCCTATGCCAGGTCGGTCAGCCTCGATCCGGCGCGATCCGGGCTGCTGCCGGTCTCGTACGGCCAGGCGCTGATGGCTATCGGCACGCCGGATTCGCTGAAGAAGGCGGTGGCGCAGATCAACACGGGCCTCGGGCGGGATCGCGAAAACGCCGCCGGATACCGCTATCTGGCACAGGCCTATGGCGAACTCGGCAACATCCCGGCGGCCGAGCTTGCAACCGCCGAAGGGCATTTCTATTCCGGCGACTACAAGAATGCGAAGATCTTCGCCATGCGGGCGCAGCAGAGCATGAAGCGGGGCGAGCCGGGCTGGCTTCGCGCGCAGGACATTATAAACTACGCACCATCAGGTAAGAAGAAGTGAACCTTTCGGACGCACGCTGCGACACAGCCGAACCGAGCGGACCCGAACACAGGCTAGAGGATCGAGGATCATGACCAAGGCAATTCTGCTGGGCACTACCGGAGTGGCAGCCGCCCTCGCCATGCTGGCGTTCGGCTTCGTCGCCGGAAGTCCGCAGACGGCGAAGGCCGGCACGGCGCAGCTTGTCCAGACGGCGTCCTCGGAAACCAAGCTCGACCGCACCGAAGTCGAAGGCATCGTCCGCGACTATCTGCTGAAGAACCCGGAAGTGCTTCTGGAAGCCCAGCAGGCGCTCGAGGCCAAGCAGAAGGAAGAACAGCGCGTCGCCAGTCTCGGCGTCATCAAAGACGCCAAGGACCAGATTTTCAACTCCGCCTTCGACGGCGTTGTCGGCAATCCGAACGGCAAGGTCACCATCGTCGAGTTCTACGATTACAATTGCGGTTACTGCAAACGCGCCATCGATGACATGCGCGCGCTGACCAAGGCCGATCCGGACCTGCGTTTCGTGCTCAAGGAATTCCCGATCCTCGGCCCTGATTCGCAGAAGGCGAGCGTCGTCTCGATGGCCTTCCACTTGATGAAGCCGGAGAAATACGGCGAATTCCACAACGCGCTGCTCGGCGGCCAGGGGCGCGCCACCGAGGCGGCGGCAATCAAGGTGGCGCTGTCGCTCGGCGCCGACGAGGCGGCGCTGCGCGAAAAGATGAAGGACCCGAGCATCACTGAGGCCTTCTCCAAGACCTATGATCTTGCCACCAAGCTCGCCATCACCGGAACGCCGTCCTATGTCGTCGGCAACGAGGTTGTGTTCGGCGCGCTCGGCCAGGAAGTGCTGGCCGAAAAGATCGAGGCGGCGAAGGCCGCACTCTGATTAGCGTTCGGGTTTCGATCAGGCTGCGGGTTTCCGGCGCGGGCCGTTTTCCGGCTGTTGTGGACGGCGAAAGAACGCACTTGCGCTCTTTTCGCCAGCGTCTATGCCCATTATAGAGGGTCCGGCGCGCCGGCTTAGCCGCGCCGGGAAAGGTCGGCATTTTTTGAAAACGGTTTTCGTCCTGAACGGCCCCAATCTCAACGCGCTCGGCAAGCGCGAGCCGGGCATCTATGGCGGCAAGACGCTTGCGGCGATCGCCGACGACTGCAAGCAGGCGGGTGCCGCACTTGGGCTGGAGATCGATTTCCGCCAGTCGAACCATGAGGGCGACCTCGTCGACTGGATCCACGAGGCCGCCGAGAAGGCCGCCGCAATCGTCATCAATCCAGGCGCCTACGGCCACACCTCGATCGCCATTCACGATGCCATCCGCGCCGTCGCGCCGCTGCCGGTCGCTGAGGTGCATCTCTCCAACATCCACGCGCGGGAACCATTCCGCCACGTCTCCATGGTCGCGCCGGTCGCTGTCGGCATGATCTGCGGGTTCGGGCCGCTCGGCTACACGCTGGCGCTGCAGGCGCTGGCTGCACGCCTATGACCGGCCAACAAACAGAAGGCTCGAAAATGTCGATAAAGAAGAACGGTGTTGACCAGCAGCTGATCCGCGACCTGGCGGGCATACTGAACGACACCAACCTCACTGAGATCGAGGTCGAGCTGGGCGATCTGAAGGTGCGCGTCTCGCGGCAGGCGCCGGCCGTCCATGCGATCGCCGCAGCGCCGCCAGCCTATGCCCCGGCAGCAGCGCAGCCTGCGGCAGCGGCCGCGCCGGCGACGCCCGACGTGTCGAAGAACGCCGTCGCCTCGCCAATGGTCGGCACCGCCTATCTGGCACCGTCGCCCGACGCCAAGCCGTTCATCGAAATCGGCCAGAAGGTCAAGGAAGGCCAGACGCTGCTGATCATCGAGGCGATGAAGACGATGAACCAGATCCCCTCGCCGCGCGCCGGCATGGTGACGGCGATCCTGTTCGAAGATGCGCAGCCGGTCGAATACGGCATGCCGCTCGTCGTGATCGAGTAGAGCCGGGAACAGGCGAAAGATGTTCCAGAAAATCCTCATCGCCAATCGCGGCGAAATTGCCCTCAGGGTGCTGCGCGCCTGCAAGGAGCTTGGCATCCAGACGGTGGTGGTGCATTCGACCGCCGACGCCGACGCCATGCATGTGCGTCTCGCCGACGAGAGCGTCTGCATCGGCCCGCCGCCGTCGCGCGACTCCTATCTCAACATCCACCAGATCGTCGCCGCCTGCGAGATCACCGGTGCCGACGCGGTGCATCCCGGCTACGGTTTTTTGTCGGAGAATGCCAAGTTCGCCGACATCCTCGCCGCGCACAACATCACCTTCATCGGCCCGACCGGCGACCATATCCGCATCATGGGCGACAAGATCGAGGCCAAGCGCACCGCAAAGCGCCTCGGCATTCCCGTGGTACCCGGCTCCGACGGCGCGGTCACCGAGGAAAAGGAGGCCAAGCGCATTGCCGCCGAGATCGGCTACCCCGTGATCATCAAGGCGTCGGCCGGCGGCGGCGGGCGCGGCATGAAAGTGGCGCATAGCGAGGCCGACCTCGAGGTGGCGCTGCAGACGGCACGCTCGGAGGCGGGCGCCGCCTTCGGCGACGACGCCGTCTATATCGAGAAGTATCTGCAGAAGCCGCGCCATATCGAAGTGCAGGTGTTCGGCGACGGCGCCGGGCGCGGCGTGCATTTCGGCGAGCGCGACTGCTCGCTGCAGCGCCGCCACCAGAAGGTCTGGGAAGAAGCGCCCTCGCCGGCGCTCAATGCCGAGGAGCGCGCACATATTGGCGGCGTCTGCGCCAAGGCGATCGCCGATCTCGGCTATTCCGGCGCCGGCACCATCGAATTCCTTTATGAGAACGGCGAGTTCTATTTCATCGAGATGAACACGCGCCTGCAGGTCGAACATCCGGTGACCGAGGCGATTACCGGCATCGACCTCGTGCACGAGCAGATCCGCGTCGCCTCGGGCGGCGGGCTTTCGGTGCGCCAGGAAGATATCCGCTTCCACGGCCATGCTATCGAATGCCGCATCAATGCCGAGGATCCGCGCACCTTCACCCCCTCGCCGGGCACCATCACCCACTTCCACACGCCAGGCGGCCTCGGCATCCGCGTCGATTCCGGCGTCTATTCCGGCTACAAGATCCCGCCCTACTACGACAGCCTGATCGGCAAGCTGATCGTGCACGGCCGCAACCGCGTCGAGTGCATGATGCGGCTGCGACGCGCGCTCGATGAATTCGTGGTCGACGGCATCAAGACCACGCTGCCGCTGTTTCGCGACCTCGTCGGCAACGCCGACATCGCCAATGGCGACTACGACATCCACTGGCTGGAAAAATATCTGGCCAAAGGCGAGTGACACAGGGGCGACGCGATGACCCGCCCCTACGCACCCGGCTATCGCATCCCGACCGACCTGTTGCTCAAAGCCTATGCCTCCGGCGTCTTCCCGATGGCCGAAAATGCCAATGACCCCGAGGTGTTCTGGGTGCGGCCGGAGACGCGCGGCATCATTCCGCTCGACGGTTTCCACATCCCGAAGAGCCTGAGGAAGACGATCCGCAAGGATCTGTTCGAATTCCGCATCGATTTCGATTTCGAGGCGACGATCGACGCCTGCGCCGAAAGACGCGAGGAACGGCGGTCGACCTGGATCAACGCACCAATCCGCGAAGCCTATGTCGAGCTGCATCGGATGGGCCATTGCCATTCGGTCGAGGCCTGGCACGACGACCGGCTGGTCGGCGGGCTCTACGGGGTGTCGCTCGGCCGGGTGTTCTTCGGCGAGAGCATGTTTGCCAGGGAGACCGACGCCTCGAAGGCCTGTCTGGTTCATCTGGTCGAGCGCCTGAAGGCGCGCGGCTTTGCGCTGCTCGATACGCAGTTCACGACCGAGCATCTCAAACGTTTCGGCGCAATCGACGTGCCACGTGGCAAGTACGAGAAGATGCTGGCCGAGGCGCTAAAGGGCGAGGCTGTGTTTTTTCCGTGATCTAGAACGGTTCATCGTTTCACGGAAACGCCGAACCGGTCTATTTTGTGTTTTGACGCAATTCCGCACGGAAAACCGTTCACACTTTTCCTGGAATTGCTCTACCGGCCGGTCAGCCCTTGGTCGCCGTCACCAGCGGTGTCTGTGCATGGAACATCATCTTCCAGCCATTGACGCGGTGGACATAGCCGGTACTGACCAGTGCTGCATAGGCTTCGCCATTTTGCCGGGTCGCACGCGCCTCGTAGGTCAGCATGACGATGTCGCTGCCGGGCTCGATGATGCCCTTGAGGTCGATGTCGAGCTCGCGCCAGCGCTTCGGCTCCGTCGCGGTTTTGGCCAGATCGGCGTTGCTCATCACCCGCGCCATCTGCGGGAAGGCCACCAGGCATTCGGTGTCGGCGTTGGCCTTGAAATAGTCGGCGTCGCCGGTCCAGAATCCCTTTTCGATGTCGAGAAGCTCGCTTTTGTTGGCCATCATCATGGCAACCTCCTCCCTAGAGAGGCCCCAACGCTCAGGCAACAAGGCGGTTCCGCAAGACGCGGCGTATCTATCCGCCGCGCTGACAGGTTCTAGTTGGTTTTGGGGGCAGCGGGCGCCGGCACGTCGGACTTCTGCTTGCAGCCCTTCAGCCAGATATCATAGACGGCGTGCTCGACGGCGTTGATCCCGGGGCTTTCGGCAAACATCCAGCCGGTGAAGATACGGCGGATTTTCCGGTCGAGCGTGATCTCGTCGACCTCGACGAACGAATCCGTCTTCGGCTCTTCGTTTTCGGGCCGCGAATAGCAGATGCGCGGCGTCACCTGCAAAGCGCCGAATTGCACCGTCTCGTCGATATAGACGTCGAAAGTGATGATGCGACCGGTGATCTTGTCGATACCGGCGAATTCAGCGACGGGATTGGTGATGCGCTCGGATACTGCCGGTGCTGCAGGCGCCACCGACGCGTCCGGCGCAGGCGGCGCCAACTCCTGCGCAGCAGCAAGCGCCACCATAGAAGCGAGAACGACCGCGGTTAATCCGCCCGTCAAAATTCGGCTGAACATGCTCATGCAAGGTCCGGTGGTTTGCGCCCGGGTGATTCTCTTAACGCCAAGGCTAGTTGCTGCTGTCGGATCAGCAAACAGCTAAACAGCAATTGTGGCGACAAAGGACCGCGCCCGTGGGGACACGGTGCCTGTGGGAACCGCGCGCGTGTCGCGGCGATCGATCACGAACCGGGCGTCCAGGCGTCGTAGTCGCCCGTCACCTGCGGACGATGCTGGTTGGTCAGCACCGAGCCCTTCGGGCGATAGGCTGCGGGGCTGCCGGTGAGGTTCGGCACATGCGGCTTTTGCCAGTCGCGGGGCTTGTAGTCTTCCGTTGGCGGCGCAACGTCGACACGGTGATGGATCCAGCCATGCCAGCCGGGCGGAATCGCCGAGGCTTCCGAATAGTCGCGGTAGATGACCCAGCGGCGGGTGCGGCCTTCCGAATCGACGCCGCCCTCGTAGTAGACGTTGCCGACCTCGTCCTGCCCGACCATCTTGCCGTGCCGCCAGGTGTGGAAGCGCGTTCCCAGCGTCTGGCTGTTCCACCAGGTGAAAAACTGCAGAAGGAAAGTTTTCATCCAAATCCTCGTGGCAAGTCCTTGTAGCAAGTCCTCGCGGCGCCTGTTCCTGCTTATGGCGTCACGGCATTGCGAAGGCAAGGGTCTTGCCGCAACCGACGAGCAAATGGCTGGCGGGCAAACTATACGTTCATGCGATCCTCGCGTCCGCGCGAAGCAGATGAAATGGGTTGTTGGCAACCTTACGCAGCGTTATTCTAGGAATGATGCTTCGTCGCCTCAAGGGCGGCAAATGAGAGGGGCTCATGTCATCGCTGGCGGGCACGGCCGGTCGCGCATTGCCGCAGGTCGTTGAGGCGATCTACGATTCGATTGCCGACGTCGGCCGCTGGCAAGCGACACTCGAGGCCATCTGCAGCCTGGCGGAAGGCCAGCTTGCCATGCTCGCCGTCATCGACACGATCAGCAGTTCCGCGCGGTTTTCGGTGTCTTGCGGCGATCCCGCAGTTCTTGAGCCGTTGAAGCATGACTACGGCTCGCAAGTGCCGTTCTATGCGGCGGTTCCCAAGATGGAGATCGACGTGCCGTTCACTGTCGATTCGATCTACGCCCTGCAAGGTCCGGATACGCGACAGAGATGGCTCGAAAGCCGCATCGTGCGCGAATGGGTGCAACCCAACCGGCTGGACGATTTCTTCTGGGTGGCGTTGATGAAGCGGCCGATCCGGATCGGCACGCTGATGGTGGTTACCGACAAGGACAGGCGCCAGATTTCCAGCGAGGACCTCGAGCTTGTCTGCCTGCTGGCGCCGCATGTGCGGCGCGCGGTGACCATCGGCGACCTGTTCGAGGCGGAGCGGCGCAAGGCCGAAATCTTCCGTTCCATCATCGAAAGCCTTGACCATCCCGTGCTGATCGTCGCCGAAGACATGACCATCATCTTCGCCAACCCGACAGCCGAAGCGCTGCTCGCCGAAAACATCTCGGTCGCTTGCGTGCGCGGACAGCTTTCCTTCACCTATGCCAACGCCAATGCCGCGATCGGCCGTGCCGTCCAGCTCGGCACGCGCGACGAATTCGCGCTCGGACCTTGCGGCATCAACATTCCGCTGGCCAAGACGGCCGTTCCGGCGGTGGCCCATGTGATGCCGCTGGCGCGGCGTGAAATCTCGGCGCGTATCTCGCAGCGCGCCGCCGCGGCTATCTTCATCGCCGCGGCCGGTTCGGCACCAATCCCGGCGCTGGACGCCATTGCGGCGCTGTTCGGACTGACCGCGGCAGAAAGGCGCGTCGCCGGTCATGTTGCCGCCGGCCTGACGCGAAAGGAAATCGCCGCGGCCGGCGGCGTCTCGGACGGCACCGTCAAGTCGCAGCTGGCGACGATCTTCGACAAGACCGGTACCGGCGATCAGCGCGAGCTCGAACTCTTGATGCGCGAATTGTCGCCGCCGTTGCGCTCCAGTTGATTTGCGCAGATCCCCCGGACCGGCCGTGGTCCAAAAGGCTCGGCCGGTAAGTTTTCCAAGCCTTTAAGAACATCATCCGCAAAATCTGCAAAACGAAACCGGCATCGTTGCAATTCGGCCAAAATCATGGTGCGGTCGTTCGCGGTCCAGAAACGCGGCACTATGCTCGGCTGGAAAGAAAATGGTTTCTGGCGCGGATCTCGATCTTTGATACCGACATCTACCGAGCGGCTGCTCCCCTACCTTTTCCTGCTTGGGCTGATCGTCATCGCGGTCGCTTTCCGGCCACTGCTGCCCGTCGACGAAACGCGATATCTCAGCGTCACCTGGGAAATGTATCTGAGCGGACAGATCTTCGTCCCGACGATGAATTTCGCGCCCTATCTGCAGAAGCCGCCGCTGCTGTTTTGGCTTATCGACCTTGTCTGGACCGTTTTCGGCGCCAGCCGGCCGGCGGCGATGCTGGTCATCTTCGCCGCCTCCTCACTCGTCATCTGGCTGACGACGGCTTTGGCAAGGACCCTGTTTCCCGGCCGCGACGACATCGCACGGCGCGTCCCCTGGCTGGTCGTCGGAAGCAGCGTGTTCGTCATCTATTCGACGCTGATCCTGTTCGACCTGTTGCTGACGGTCTTCGTGCTCGCCGCGCTGTTGTCGTTGATTGCCTTTGCCCGGAGCGGCGACCGCTGGCAGGCCGTTCTGGCCGGGTTGTTCATCGGCATGGGCGTGCTGACGAAAGGCCCGGTGGTGCTCATCCATATCGGCGCGCCCATCCTGTTCTACCCGTTCTGGCGCGACCGGCGGGCGGGACTGGCGACACCGAACTTCCTCGTTGGAGTGGGCCTGGCAGTGCTCGCCGCGCTAATTCCGGTGGCGATCTGGCTGGTGCCGGCGACCATCCTGACAAAGGGCAGTTTCGTCTATGATCTGGTCTGGAACCAATCGGCGGGGCGCGTCACCGGCAATTTGCGCAATTCGCACGGCCGGCCGTTCTACTTCTATCTGCTGCTGCTGCCGGTCATGTTCATGCCGTGGATTTTTATACCCGAGGTATGGCGATTGAAGCTGCGCACGCGGATACGCAGCCTGATCGAGACGAAGTCGCCCGATCTGCGCGCCTTGCGCTTACTGTCGTTCTCGTTCGTTGCCGTGTTGCTGGCGTTCAGCGCGATATCCGGCAAGCAGCCCCACTATGTCGTGCCGATGTTGCCGTTCGTGACCATCCTGTTCGGGTATTTCATGGCGGAGATCCCGCTCGCCAGGCTGAAAAGCTCGGCCGTCGTCATGCTTGTCATTTTCGGCATCGGCCATGCGGTGGCATCGGCAACCGCGTTCAAACGCTATGACCTGACGCCGCTCGCCAACTTCGTCGACGAGCGAAAGGATGCGGACTGGGCCGTGGCTTTCGACTATCAAGGCGAAGTCGGCTTCCTGGCCCGGTTGCAAAAGCCATTCGAAACCACCGACAAACCGGAAGAATGGCTTGGCTCGCATCCCAGCGGCTATGTCATCGACAAGGTTTCCAAGGATCCCGGCACCGCAGGGCAAATCGCGTTCCGGCTTCGCGTCGAACGCGGCTATCTCGTCGTGCTGAAGGGACAGCATTGACGATCGTTGCCGGTTTGCCAATTCATCTCCCGCACGGGAGATGAAGGCGTTGCTGCTCCGTGGTTCCATCGCTCGATTGAACCGGGAGGTATTCATGCGCAAGCTCATCTCGACGACGCTTTTTGTCTTATCGCTCGCTGTGGCCGGCGTTGCTGCCGATCCGGCATGGAGCTTCAAATGTCAGTCCGGTACGATCGGGCAAGGCAGTTGCTCCTGCTCCGGGACCGCCGACTGCACCGACATGCGGCATTCGAAAATGTGCAAGGGCGACCTGAATTGCGGTTCGGGCAAATGCTCGTGCACGGCCGCGTTGGTAGTCGACCCAGGTCCGAAAACCCCCAAGCCCAAGGTCGTCGCGCCGAAGGCGACGACCAAAGGCGTCGTGAAGCAGTAGCCATCCAAGCCGAAAGGACGGCGGCCCGACGTCGCTAGGCCCGCCCGATGTTTTCGCGGTTCATCCCCCGTGCGGGCGATGAACCGCCAGCGGACAAATGCTGCTGTCTAGCCGGAGGGTGGTTTCCAACGACAGAGCGAGGATACCATGTTGAAAACCTGCACGATGCTGTTCTTCGGTCTGATGGCGGCCACCGCGGCCGCCCAGCCGCCGCCTTCGGGGCCGCCGGTTGCCAGTGCGGCACTTGCCCCATGCAACCCCACACAATCGAACAGGCCCTGCAAAGCCGAACTCGGCGTGTTCCTGATCACCAATACCGTCCGCAACCTGGCGCAGGCCAAGGTCGACGCCACCAACGCACAGCTAGCCGCCCAGGGACGATCATCGCGCGCATCGATCGAATCGCTGAAGCAATGGCGGCCGTCGCGCTTTGCGACGCAGATGCTGAACCAGCCGAACAGCTGGTTTGTCAAAGTTCCCTATATCCTCACCATCAAGGTCTCGATCCCGCTGACGTCCGACCGTCACATCGGCATTCCCATAGACGTCAACGTCTTCTGCAGCCGCTGGCAGACCGATTCCAGCCAGGTCATCATCCGCTCGCAACCCGGCCCGGCGAGCTTCGAAGGCGGCAACATCCTCGAAGATGTTTTCAACATCGGCAACTACATCGATGCCCAGGTACGCAGCTCGTTTTCGGCACCCCTGCCGGTGACGACGCCGGTTCCGAATTCGAAATGCTCGGCAATCGACGGGTCCGATGCCGGCACGCAAGCCACCGGCGACGATCTCATCTTCTGGACGGTGCCGCGACGCAACCTGATTGTGACGGACGCCATAGCCAAGCCGACGGTTGAAGTGACCTTCGACAGCCTCACGCGTCTGGCGGCCCGCGACTTCCACAACAATGTGGTCTATGCGGAATCCGAGGCCATTAACCTCAATGTCTACGCCAATGAGGACGGCCTTCAGAAGGCGCTGACGATGCGCGAAGGCGACGTGGCTGCGCTGAACCTTCCCGCACTCAGGCTCGACGCGCGAAAATACGATTCGCTGGTCGTCATCGGCAATGTCGACCAGCCGCCGAACGATCCCAGAGACAGCGCCTTCGCGGTAGCGGCCAAGAGTGCGGGATTCGGTGCCGGTTCCAAGATCATGCAGATCCCGAAGTGGTATTCGAGGCCTCCGGACCAGTTCAATCACAAGCCTACATGGATCAGAGTTCCGGGCTACGAGCTGCACTATACGGTGCGCTATCTCAACAGCGGCGGGCTGGCCGTCGACGGTGGAGCCAGTGCGGTCCGGCCACCAAAAGTCGCCGTTCCGATAAAGACGCTCATCAAGCCGAAAATGCCCTGACGCGGTCGCTCGCGGATGACGGCTGCGGTTCGGACCGCTGCCCCCATCCCCCGCGCGGCAGATGCGGCAGCGCCGGCTTCATGGCCTGATCCTGCGGGAACAAACGCGCCGCTTCGCCACGAGCGAGCGGCGCCATCGATGGAGACAAACGATGCTGCACCTTCCCCACACCATGCCCGCCGCCCGGATCATTGCGGCAATCTCACTGCTTGCTTTCCCGAACTTCCTGCCGCCGGTCACGAGCCCGGCGAACGCGCTGCCGGTCAGCCAATCCTGCCGGATCACCACCTACTACAAGACGGCGGCGAAGGCGACGGAGGTTGGCGTGCGCTCGACGTGCCAGGGCGTCAAAAAATGGGGCGTCACCTCGAAATATTACGAGGTCGAAAAAATCGAAGCCGCTACGCCGCCGCACACGTCGGGCGGCGGCGGCAGCCTGCCGTGCGAGTTTCTCGCCGCCGGCTGCTCCAACCTGCCTGTGAAACGCAACTGAGCGTCAGGCGAACGAGCTAGCCGATCGCCTTCTCCAAAACCAGCGCCGGCAACCCTGTGGCGCCGCCGCAATCGGCCGTGTCGCCGGCGGGCAAGAACCCTCTCGAGCGGTAGAAGGCGATGGCCGGGGCATTTGCTTCCTCGACCTCGACGCGTAGCGTTCGGGCCTCCGGAAAGCTGGCCTCAATCTCGTCCAGCAGCGCCTGGCCGATGCCTTGCCTCTGCCAGGCCGGATGCACGTAAAGCTGGTTCAGCATGACGATCCTGGCATCCGTGGTGGCGGCGGCGAAAGCCATGCCGCCGATGCTTTTGCCGTCGTCGGCGACTAGGAACTCCGAGTTCGGCCGCGTCAGCCGTGCTTTGAGCGCGGCGATCGAATGCCATTCATCGGTGATTTCGGTAACCCGCGCCGCGCCGTAGATGGCGTCATAGGTGGCATGCCATGTCTCGATCAGCAATGCGCGCACCGCCGCCAGATCGCGCTCGCCGGCGGTGCGGACGAACATCCTACTCGATCCCGAGCTTGGCCTTGACCAGCTCGTTGACCGCCTGCGGATTGGCCTTGCCGCCGGTCGCCTTCATCACCTGGCCGACGAACCAGCCGGCCATGGTCGGCTTGGCACGCGCCTGCTCGACCTTGTCCGGGTTGGCCGCGATCACCTCGTCCACCGCCCTTTCGATGGCGCCGGTGTCGGTGACCTGCTTCATGCCACGGCTTTCGACCAGCTGACGCGGATCGCCGCCCTCGTTCCAGACGATTTCGAACAGATCCTTGGCGATCTTGCCGGAGATGGTGCCTTCCTTGATCAGGTCGATGACGGCACCAAGCTGGTCGGGCGAAACAGGAGCGTTTTCAATATCCTTGCCGGCCTTGTTCAAGGCCCCCAGGAGGTCGTTGATGACCCAGTTGGCGGCGAGCTTGCCGTCGCGCCCGGCCGCCACCTTCTCGAAATAATCGGCGACCGCCTTTTCCGATACCAGGATCGAGGCATCGTAGGTCGACAGGCCAAGCGAAGCGATCAGCCGAGCCTTCTTGGCGTCGGGAAGTTCCGGCAGGTCCTTTGCCAACTCGTCGACATAGGCCTGGTCGAATTCCAGCGGCAGAAGATCGGGATCCGGGAAATAGCGGTAGTCATGCGCTTCTTCCTTGGAGCGCATCGAGCGCGTCTCACCCTTGTTGGGGTCGAACAGCCGCGTTTCCTGCTCGATCCTGCCGCCGTCCTCGAGGATGGCAATCTGGCGGCGCGCCTCATAGTCGATGGCCTGGCCGATGAAGCGGATCGAGTTGACGTTCTTGATCTCGCAGCGCGTGCCGAATTCGCCGCCGGGCCGGCGCACCGAGACGTTGACGTCGGCCCGCAACGAGCCTTCGTCCATATTGCCGTCGCACGTGCCGAGATAGCGCACGATGGTGCGCAGCTTGGTGACATACGCCTTGGCTTCATCGGCGGAGCGCATATCCGGCTTGGAGACGATCTCCATCAGCGCCACGCCGGAGCGGTTGAGATCGACATAGGACATTGTCGCATGCTGGTCGTGCATCGACTTGCCGGCATCCTGCTCCAGGTGCAGGCGCTCGATGCCGATCTCGATGTCCTCGAATTCGCCCTGCCGGTCCGGGCCGACCGAGACGATCACCTTGCCCTCGCCGACGATCGGCTGCTTGAACTGCGAGATCTGGTAGCCCTGCGGCAGATCGGGATAGAAATAGTTTTTCCTGTCGAAGACCGATTTGTGGTTGATCTCAGCCTTCAGGCCCAACCCGGTACGGATCGCCTGCTTGACGCATTCCTCGTTGATGACCGGCAGCATGCCGGGCATCGCCGCGTCGACCAGGCTGACATTGGCATTGGGCGCGGCGCCGAAAATGGTCGACGCGCCGGAAAACAGCTTTGCCTGCGAGGTCACCTGCGCATGGACCTCGAGGCCGATGATGATCTCCCAGTCGCCGGTGGCGCCGGGAACCAGGCGCTTGGCGTCGGGCGTGCGGGTATCGATGAGGGTCATAGTGGCCTGCATAGTGGAATTGCGGATATGCGAGAACGCATATTTTGATGTGCAACTTCGCTAGTGCAAACCGCCAAGAGAGACAAGCGCAAAGCCGCGGGCGCCGACGCGGCACAGGCCCGCACCTGCCGCGATGGACTGCTATAGCAGCTTGAAAAAATTCAATGGCCGGCAACCCGGCCGCCCTCACCTATGCCGTGGCGATATAGGCCCTGATTTCCTCGGCCTCGCGCTCGACATCCTCGATGCGCCGCTTGACCACGTCGCCGATCGACACGATGCCGTCGAGCAGCCCGTTCTTTTCCACCGGCAGATGGCGGAAGCGGCCCTTGGTCATGATCTCCATGACCTCGTTGACGGTGTGGTTCTCATTGCAGATCTTCACCTTGGGCGTCATCGCCGAGCGGATGGCAAGGTCGAGCGCCGCCGCCCCCTCCTTGGCGAGAACCCGCACCACATCGCGCTCGGAAAGAATGCCGACGATCTTGTGATCGCCGTTGGTGATGACCAGCGCGCCGATCCTGTGTTCGGAAAGCATGCGGATGGCTTCGCTGAGCTTTTCGTTCGGCCCGAGCGTCACCACGTCGTGGCCTTTTGCCTCGAGAATTGCCTTAACAGTCATGGCGTCCTCCTCTGCATTTCCTGCCGGCTCCTGCCTTGGCCGGCTTTCCCTAGTATGAACATGGTGCGCCGCGATCGGTTTCATTTCAAGTGCGGAGGTCTCAGGTGTCCGGCTCGTCCGCCTGTTGCAGCGCCTGCTCTCGCCGATCAAAGAACCGCAGGCCGAAGAAGCCGGCAAGAAAGCCGCCAATATGGGCTTCCCAGGCGATCTGGCCGTCAATGCCGGGCGCCAGGCCGAAGAGGCCGGTCGCCAGGTTGATCACCATCCACATGGCGAGAAAGGTGACGACGCCGCGCGAGCGCAGCACCGCCGCCATCGGCAAAGGCTGGCCGGCGAAGGCGGCCTTGCCCGACGAGCGGTCGATGCGGAAGCCATAGCGCGCCGCCGCACCCATCATGCCGGAAATCGCGCCGGAGGCGCCGACCAGCGGCGCTTCGCCAAGCGGATGCATGGCCCAGAACAGCGCCACCGCCGCCAGTCCGGTCGCGGCGAAGAACAGGCTGAAGCGCAACGCGCCGAAGCGGTTGGCCAGCGGTGAGCCGAAGGCCGCGAGCCACACCATGTTGATGGCAAGATGGGCAAAACCGCCATGCAGAAAGGCATAGGTAAAAGGGCTTGAAAACGCGAAGAAATCCAGGTCGAAGCGGCCGGAATAGCGGATCGGCACAAAGGCTGCCCGGACAAGCAGTTCGAAGTCCTGGTCGTCGGTCAGCCAATAGACCCGGATCAGATGGACGGCGACGCAGATGCCGATCACCGCCAGCACCACGGGCGGCAGGTTGAACACCGGTTCACGGCGTTGCTCCGGTTCGCGGGCGGCAGGCCCACTCTCGCCCTGCTCGATCTCCGGTGGGCTTTCTGGGTCGCTCATATGGCTTGCACTCAGTCGCTGGATTGGACTTCGCGAGCATGTAGATCACGGCCAACCGAATCACAAACGGCGAATCAGCAGCTCCGAATCAAAAAAGGAAGCCGTCCAAGGTTTCCCTTGAACGGCTGGTCGAGCCCCCTTGCTCCCCCTGAACTCTTGACTGAAGTGCTGCCGATCGTCGCAAAACGACCGCTTCTGGAGTGGTTTTGGTGTGCCACAGGCCTGGCCAGCGCGCAACGTAAACCAGTTGTTAACCTTAACCGCCCCGACCCGTGAACAAGTATTAACGATGCTGGCACGCATCCTGCTCCGCAACGCATGTAGGTCTTCGGAGGGCGCCCTTCTGTTCACCGATGGGACATCAGAAGACAGAATGCGCGGAGCAGCATTAGCATGAACCAGACCGGATCGATCACGCTGTTCCATTATTGGAACCGATTGCGTGACGGACGCCCTGCCCCGAAACGCTCGGAAGTCGAACCGGCCGACATCAAGTCGCTGCTGGCCGACACGTTCATCCTGGAAAAGGACACGCGCGGCGAAGCAGTGTTCCGGCTCGCCGGCACCAGGCTCTGCGCGGCCTATGGCCGCGAACTCAAGGGGTTTTCATTCCCTTCGCTGTGGCGCGAGAAGGACCAGCGGCTGATTTCGAAGCTGACCGATGGCGTCTTCGACCTGAAATCGGTGGTGCTCATCACCTATGAGGGTTTCAGCCGCAACGGCCGTTCCAACAGGTTCGAGCTGCTCGCACTGCCGCTCGACGGCGGTGTCGAGAGTCCGCGTTGCCTCGGTGTGATAAGCGCCGTTGAAAAGCCCTTCTGGCTGGGTGCCGACCCGGTTCTCGACGCGTTGATCGATTCGATCCGTGTCGTCGATCCCGACAAGGAGCCGATGTTCCTGAAGAACCGGCCGGCGATAGAGGTTCCCTCGCTCGCCCCATCGGAATTCGACCCGCCCGAGACGATTTCGGCGCTCGGCCAGGCCCGCCGCATCCGTCACCTGGTCGTCTTCGACGGCGGACGCGAGGAATGATGCCCAAAGCTTAAAGCAACAGCGCCGGGCTTTCCCCTTTGTTAACCTGCTTTGTTGTAGTTTTCCGCTGAAATTCCCCGCATCCATGCGCGGAATGCCGAAGGGGTATGGCAGTCATGAGGTCAGCGGCGGTCGACCATGCGCCGTCCCAAGCTGAAAGGCGTAACTTTCAGCGCGTCCGCGTGAAGATTTACGGACGCTTCATGCTGGAAGACCGCACCGAACATCCCTGCCAGGTGGTCGACATGTCGCCCGGCAACGTTTCACTGCGCACCGAGCGTGCCGGCCTGCCGGGTGAAAAGGTCATTGCCTATATCGATCACATCGGCCGAATCGAGGGCGTCATCACCCGCACTTTGCAGGATGGCTTTGCGATGACCGTCATCGCGTCGGACCGCAAGAGGGACAAGCTCGCCGCGCAACTGACCTGGCTTGCCAACAAGCACGAGCTCGACCTGCCGGAAGACCGCCGCCATGAACGCGTGGCACCGCGCAACCCGACGAGCGTGCTGCAACTTGCTGACGGACGGCAGTACCAGTGCCGCATCATCGATCTGTCGCTGTCGGGCGCCGCGATCGAGATCGACGTCAAGCCGGCCATCGGCGTCCAGGTAACGCTGGGCACCATGCGCGGCCAGGTGGTGCGCCATTTCGAAGATGGCGTCGCCATCGAGTTCGCCGTCATCCAGCGGCCGGAAACGCTCGACACCGAATTCAGCTCGCCGCGCGGCTGACGCGAAAGTTTTAGCACCATCGCGAAGGATCGCTATCCTAGCTGTTCGAACGGTGCGACGAAGCATGGGAATGCACCCGGCTAGAATCCTTAAATAATTCTATACTCAATTGCATCCAATTTTATGTTTATTCTACTGGCGTTTTACTTAATGTCTACTTCGCGCTTTTGCGTCAAATAAATCCAGCCGTGTCATTGTCTCCTCAAACGGGGAGACTGAATAATGAAAAAGACGAGGGGCAAGCTGTTGCTGGCGGCAATAGCGATGCAGCTTTTCGGCTGGGGGACTGCAAACGCGGCGGAGCCGGCCTTCATGCACACCGGCGGTCGCACCACGCAGCCGGTCGGTCACTACGAATTGTGCCAGCAGCTTCCGCAGGAATGCAATCAGAGGACGCCGAACCGGGCACCGGTCGAGCTCACCCGCAAGCTGTGGGCAACGATCGTCAAGATCAACAATTCGGTCAACAGCAAAGTGGCGCCGCGCACCGACATGGAAATGTGGGGCAAGGAAGAAGTCTGGTCGTTTCCCAAAGGCTTCGGCGACTGCGAGGACTATGCGCTGGAAAAGCGCCGCGAACTGATGAGCATGGGCGTGCCGGCCGGCGATCTGCTGATGACGGTGGTGCGCCAGCGCAACGGCGACGGCCATGCGGTGCTGACCGTGCGCACCAGCCTTGGAGAGTTCATCCTCGACAATCTCCAGCCCAAGGTGCTGTCCTGGACCAAGACCAGTTACACCTACCTGAAGCGCCAGTCCGACCGCAATTCCGGCGCCTGGGTAACGATCAACGACGGCCGCTCCGACGCGGTCGCCAGCGTCCGCTGAGGACGCGACGGAAAACCCGGTCGAGTCCCCACCCTCCCCGTCCCCAACGACCGGGTTTAGGAGCCGGCCCCGTCCCCGGGCCGGCTCCACCATTTCTGGGCTTGCGATAGGCGGCCTTCACTGCCTGGCGCTAGACCTTCTTCAGCCCCGCCCTGAACCGCCTCCCATTGGCGACATAATGCGCGGCCGAGGCGCGTAGCCTCGCGATTGCTGTCTCGTCGAGCGTCCTGACGACGCGCGCGGGCGAGCCGACGATCAGCGAATTGTCGGGGAATTGCTTGCCTTCGGTGACCAGTGCACCAGCCCCGACCAGCGAGTTGTTACCGATCTTCGCGCCGTTCAGCACGATGGCGCCCATGCCGATCAGGCTGTTGTCGCCGATCGTGCAGCCATGCAGCAAGGCACGGTGGCCGATCGTGCAGCCTTGGCCGACGGTTAGCGGAAAGCCGGCGTCGGTGTGCATGATGGTATGCTCCTGCACGTTGGTGTCGGCGCCGATGACGATCGGCTCGTCGTAGCCGCGGGCTAGTACGCCGAACCAGAAGCCGGCGTTGCGGCCGATCCTGATATTGCCGATCAGCGTGGCGTCGGGCGCGATCCAGTTGCTGTCGGCGTCCTCGAAGGTGGGCGCTTTTCCGTCAATCGCGTAGATCGGCATCGCTGTCTCCAGATTGTCTCACACCGACAAGGTGCCAGACCCTAGAAGCGAAGCCGCCCACGACGCAATGGCGATCACCACCATGCCCAGCGCCAGCGCCCAGACGGTCGCCGTACAGCCGCAGGAGATCAGCCCCAGCACCGAGATGCGACGCTCGCGCCAGGCGTCCAGCGCCTCGTTGACGAACATCAGCGGCCCGGCGCAAGCCGTCGCGGCGAGCGAGCGCAGCATGTGCTTCGACGATACATAGGGCTGGACGAAGGCAAGCTTGCGGCCGGCGACCAGTTCCATCGCCGATCCGGCCAGGCCGCAAGCCGTCAGCCCAGCCATAAAACTGAATATGATTTGTTCGACCGGGCTCATCTTTACCCTCCGTTTACCATGAAATCGCACAGTCGCCTGCAAAGCTGCGTAGCAAGAGCCGTGCCGCGCCGAGTGTGCCGTTCAGGCACACCGATGGGACGGCAACGAGGATCGCGATGAAGCAGGCAGCCGCCACAGAGGGCCCGCAACTCAGCGTCGTCGATTCGACGCTGATGAAGCGGGTGTTTTATGCGTTCGCGACGCTGGCGCTGCTTTCGGTGGCGATCAGCCTTGGCGGCAAATGGTTCGGCCGCTCGATCGCCATGGCCGGGTACACCGACGACACCACGGTCCACAAGGTCGTCATCGGCAACAACATCATCGCCGTGCCGGCCAATGTCATTCGCTTTGCCCAGGCCCGGCGCGACGGCATCGCCTCGCGGCTCGACCTCTATTTGCGCTATCCCGAGCTGGACGGCTACAGCGAGGTTGCCCGCAACGACTTCAACCACACCGGACCCAGCAAGGACATCATTTTCCTGTCGTTCGAGCCGCAGATGATGTCGCGCGACATGAGCGGCCGCTTTGCGCCGATCTACAGCGCGCTGATCGCCAAGCCGGGTACGCCCGGCCCTGGCGGCACCACACTTTACGCTTTCAGCGAAAAATCAGGCTATCTCAACGAAGTGCTGGCGGTCGCAAACCGCCCCGGCAAGGATCCGTTCGTTGCCCGCTGCCTGAGCGGCCCGAGCGCGGACGAATCGCTGGCGCCCTGCGAACGCGACATCCTGGTCGGCGACAATCTCAGCCTTACCTACCGCTTCCCCCGGGAATTCCTGGGCGACTGGCAGGCGCTCGACGCGGCGATTTCTGGCGAGGCAGCGCGCGTGCTGAAGACAGGGCGGTAGGGCTTGATCCTTCGACCGACCCTGAAGGGCTGTGGGCTGGAGCCCCGCCAATCGGGCTACCAATCTCCAGGGTTTGCGATTGGCTGTAGGCCCACCACGCCTTCGTCATCCTAGGGCGGAGCAGGAGCGAAGCGACGTCGCGGAGACCCTAGGATCCATGCCGTTACGCCAGTCGAAGAATGCAGCGGCTCAGAACGGTGCTTGCATCCGCAACAATGCCTACTACCCTTCAGCCATGACGGGCTATGCCTACATGACTGCAAGCCAGAAGCGCGGCACGATCTACATCGGTGTCACCAACGACCTCGGCCGCCGCATGCCGGAGCACAAATCTGGCGAAGGCTCGCGCTGCACCAGCCGCTACGGCGTACAGCGTCTGGTCTGGTACGAGGACCATTTCGACATTCGCGACGCCATCCAGCGCGAGAAGTCGCTGAAGCGCTGGCCACGCCGGTGGAAGATCGAGCTGATCGAGAAGACCAATCCAGAGTGGTTCGAACTTTTTCGCGGGACTGGTTGGTAGAGGACGCCCAGCCGGTGCCAAGAAGCATTCGATTCTGGTCAGAGCGGAGCACTGCCGCGAGGTAACGGCATGGCTCCCAGGGTCTGCGCCGCGTCGCTTCGCTCCTTGCTCCGCCCTGGGATGACGAAGGGAGGGATGCTCCAGCCAGTCTCCGAGGTTTGCGCTCCGCCATCAGGCGGTCCCGCCTGCAACAAGCAGGTCCGGCCAGCACCAAATTCCCGGCTCAGGCCAGATCGATATCGAGGATCGCCATCGAGAAATTATAGTCGCCGTCGTCCTCGTCCTTGAAGACGATGCCGAGGAACTCGTCGCCGACATAGACCTCGGCCGAATCTTCCTTGCGCGGCCGCGCCTTCACTTCGAGTTTGGGGTTCTGGAAGGTGCGTTTGAAATAGGCGTCCAGCTTTCTGATTTCGTCCGGCTTCAACAGTCTTCTCCGATCGTCGCTTGCTCAAGTGCGTCGCGTCTGAAGAGATCGATGCGACGCGCTTTAAATCTTGCTTCATGCATGTCGCTATCCCAAAACAGCTGGGCACTATTGGGCGACATGCATTGGTGAGCGCGCTTCTGGCACGTCGACAATGGCCATGTAAAGGCAAGCCGGCATAGAGGGCAGGAATTCAGCCCCCTGCTCGAGCGCTCAGATGTCGAAGCTGACGACGTGGTCCATCGTCTGCGACGGCAACAGCTGGTCCATCTGCCGCGAAGGCTGGTCGCAGCCGGTCTCGCCGACGACGCGGGCCGGCACGCCGGCAACCGTCTTGTTGTGCGGCACCGGCGACAGCACCACCGAGCCGGCCGCGATCTTGGAGCAATGGCCGATCTCGATGTTGCCGAGGATCTTGGCGCCGGCGCCAATCAGCACGCCATAGCGGATCTTGGGATGACGGTCGCCGCCGGCCTTGCCGGTGCCGCCCAGCGTGACGCCGTGCAGGATCGACACGTCGTCCTCGATCACCGCCGTCTGGCCGACGACGAGGCCGGTGGCGTGGTCGAGGAAGATGCCCTTGCCGATGCGGGCGGCCGGATTGATGTCGGTCTGGAACACCGAGGACGATCGGCTCTGCAAATACAGCGCGAAATCCTGGCGGCCCTGGTTCCACAGCCAATGCGCCAGCCGGTGCGTCTGGATGGCATGAAAACCCTTGAAGTAGAGCACCGGCATGATGAAGCGGTCGCAGGCCGGATCGCGGTCGTAATAGGCCTGGATGTCGACGCGCACCGTCGTCGACCAGTCCTTGTCGTCGGCCGCCATCGCCTTGAATGTCTGGCGGATGAGGTCGGAGCCGATGTCCTGGTGAGCGAGGCGCTCGGCCAACCGGTGGATAACCGCTTCTTCCAGGTTTTCCTGATTGAGGATGGTCGAATAGAGGAACGCCGCCAGCAGCGGATCGCGGTTGACCGCTTCCATTGCTTCATCGCGGATCGAACGCCAGATCGGATCTACCGGCTGCACCCTGGTGGGACGGGAAATCGTAACGCTGTTCATCTGATGTCTCCGGCCATCCAATGTCTCAGGCCATCCAATGTCTCGGCTTGGCGGCTTGCCTATTCTCCGGCCGCACCTATAAGCCAGATCATAGCACGGGTGAACTCAATTTTCCTTAGTGCTTCGTCAAATGGATTTGGTTGGCGGAATTTCAAGCAGCCATGGAAAACGCAACCTTGATGGACGAGACCCTGAAGCGCGAGCTTTCCGCGCTGTATGACGCCGCGGATCGCCACTACCACGACCTTGGCCACATCGAGGCGATGCTGGCGCTAGCCAACGATTACAAGGCATTGCTGCATGATCCTGAAGCAGTCGAAGCGGCGATCTGGTTCCACGACGCGATCTACGACGGCCGCGCCAAGGACAATGAGGCGAGGAGTGCCACACTTGCCGAGACAAAGCTCGCCGGCCGCGCCGATGCACAACGCATCCGTCGCATCGCGGCGATGATCACTGCCACCGCCGGCCACGAATTGCCGTCCCTTGGCGACCAGCATTCCGTTCGTGACGCGGCGCTGTTCCTCGACATGGACCTGGCGATCCTGGGTGCTGCGCCTGACGTGTTCGACGCTTACGAACAGGCGGTTCGCCGCGAATATCAGTGGGTCGATGAGCCGATGTGGCGGGCCGGCCGTGCCGCTGTCCTAAAGGGCTTCCTCGCGCGTCCGCATATCTTCCATAGCGAGGAATTCCGCCGGCGCTTCGAAACCCAGGCCCGGCAAAACATGGCGCGCTCGCTCAGGGCGCTTGGCGATAACCTCAGCCCAGACAAATCCTAATCCGGAAACGTCTCCATGCGCTGCGCATAGGCCTTGAAACCGGCTCGCCCGTAGACAGATCGCGCGCCCGGATGATCGTGAGTGTCGGTGTGCAGCCAGACCCTTTCAGGTTCATGCGACCAGACGGCGCGCAGCGCCCGGTCGAGCAGGTATGGCCCAAGCTTGCGGCCCTGAAGAGCCGGAACGACCCCGAAATGGGCCAATTCGATAACCGGCTCGCCGACGCCCGTGAATTCGCATAGGCCGGCTGCTTCGCCGTCGACGCGCAGGACATGGATATGCGTCGACGGGCTGGCGAGAAGGCGCTCAAGGTCGCCCAAGGGCATGCGCAGCCGCTGATCCCATTGCACAGGTTCGCCAACGGCGCGGTAGAGGCTGATGTAATCAGCGACGCCAAGCGTTTCGCGCATCACCGCCGCGCCCGGTGCGGGTGCGGCAAAGCCGCCGCCGGACGGCGGCTCGGTCATCTCCAGATAGGTGACGACAAGATCGACCATGGCAACTCGCGCAGATTTGAAGCTGAGGGGTCGCGTCGGTCGCTTGCCTGCCGGAGGCTTGTCGAGATCAGGTGAATGCGCCAAAAGTCGATGCCATTGCCCACAGCATGAACCCCCCGGCCGCAAGCGACGCGCCATTGACCACGATGCCAGCCAGGCCGAGCACACGATTGTCGTCTGGGCGCCCCACGGCCATCAAGCCGAAGACCACGCCGATAAGATGTGCCAAAGGGCCGGCCATAAAAAATACCGCAGCGAAGAAGCCCGTCGCACTGTTCTGGAGCAGTGGGGAGGCGTCGCTCGGCATTGCTATCAACGCGGTGATCGCAATCGCCCCTGTCGCCAATGCGGCCAGCGCTAGAACAACGGACCATTCGCCGAACCTGCTTTTCGCAACGACGCCCGGCAAAGCGGCGTCGCTTCTTCCCCATTGTGCCATCGTACCCCCCCCTGCCCTCGTTCAGCGCGTGGCGGGTTTGAACCGATCCACAAGTCGCGCTTATTTACTGCTGTATCGTTGCAAAACCGCTAAGAACCCAGCTTCAGGCCCTATGGCCGCTTTGGGAGCCGTCCATCAAAGCGGATGCTCCCCATAAAACTCCAGCACACGCTGCTTGAAGGATTTGTCGCCGACCGCCAGCATGTGGTCGCGGCCTTCGATATGAAATGCCCTGGCGTTCGGCATCAAGGCAGCGAGTTCATCCGGCGAGCCGCCGATGTCGTCCTTGGTTCCCACCGCAATCAAGGTCGGCTGGGCAATGCGGGCAATGTCGGCCTCGCTCAGCAATTCGCGCGACGTGGCGATGCAGGCGGCGAGCGCCCGGCGATCGCTGCGGGTCTGGTCGGCGAAGGCGCGGAACGAGCGGCCGCGCGGGTCGCTGGTGCCTGCGGGATCCTCGGCCAAGAGGGCGTCGGCTATCGGATCCCAGTCGCCGACGCCGTCGACCATGCCGATGCCGAGACCGCCGAAGACCAGCGTCGCCACCTTGTCCGGCTCGGAGAGCGCCAGGAAGGCCGATATGCGCGCGCCCATCGAATAACCCATGACATGGGCGCGTTCGATGCCGAGATGGTTCAAAAGCGCTGCCGCGTCGGACGCCATTTTTGCCGGCGTGTAGTCTGCTTCGTCATAGCTTTTCGACGACGAGCCATGGCCGCGATTGTCGAAGGCGATCGCACGGTAGCCGGCATCGTTCAGCGTCTTGAACCAGCCGGGCGACACCCAGTTGACGTAGTGGCTCGACGCAAAGCCGTGGATCATCAGCACCGGATCGCCCTGCCCCGATGCTGGCTGGCGGTCAAGGAAAGCAAGCTCGAAACCGTCATGGGAGAAGAACTGCATCGGCCGAAGATCCTGCCCGTTCAGTCGGAATCGACATTCGGCGCATCGCCCTTGTCGGGCGGCGGCATGGCTGGCCCCGCCGCCGTGCCGATGGCCGGATGGCGCAGCAGGTCGCCGTCCTTGATGCCCTTTTTGGCGGCGGTTCCTGCCTTGAGCTCGAGCACGAAGCGCACCGGTTCGTCCGGCGAGATGATCGCCTCCGACTGCGGCTCGCCTTGCTTGATCGCCCGGATCCGGCCGTCCTGGCCGACGAAGATCAGGTCGAGCCGCAGCGGCGTGTTCTTCATCCAGAAACTCACATCCTGCGGCGCACCGAAGACGAACAGCATTCCGTGATTGTCGGCCATGTGGCGGCGGAACATCAGGCCGGCCTCGCGCTCGGCGGGCGTGTCGGCGATTTCGACGGAAAAAGAACGCTCGCCGGCCTTCGTCACCGCGACCAGCGGCGCCGGGTCGACCGGAAGGATCATCGCCTTGCCGTCGGCCGAACTCGGTTGCTGAAAATAGAAGAAGGCGCTTGTGGCGACGATGAGGAAAATCCCGGCGCAGAGCGCCGTCAGCCGGTTCCTGTGAGCCATATGAAATCCTCGGCCGGAACTAATGCGAGACCGGCAAGGTACCCATATCGGGGTGAATTTCGGCAGCCATAAGGCCTTTGTCGCCGCGTCCGAAGCGGACCAGCACCACCTGGCCCGGACGGAGTTCGGTGATGCCGTAGCGGCGCAGCGTCTCCATGTGGACGAAAATGTCCTCGGTGCCCTCGCCCCGGGTCAGAAAGCCGAACCCCTTGGTGCGGTTGAACCATTTCACCAGCGCCCGTTCGAGGCCGCTTTCCGGCGTCACCGCGACATGGGTGCGCTGCTCCTGCAGCTCTGCCGGATGCACCGCCGTGGTGACATCCATCGAGAGCACGCGGAAAGCCTGCAGCCCGCGCTCGCCCTGCTTGACCAGGCAGACAACGCGGGCGCCTTCCAGGGCGGTCTGAAAACCGTCCTTTCGAAGGCATGTCACATGGAGGAGGATGTCGCCCGAAGAACCATCATCGGGAAGGATGAAACCGTAGCCCTTGGCCACGTCGAACCATTTGATGGCGCCGGCGATTTCGACGAGATCGGCCGTATCGGCGCTCTCGTCCCGCTTCAACGCATCGCTACCGGCCCCGTCCCGCCCCATGAAAGAGGCCTTTTCCCCCATAAGAACGCCCCCTTTTTTCAAGAAACACCGCAACTGATTCTTGACGCCAGATTAACACCGCGGCTTCCGGTGTGTGCAAGACCTGACGTGCCTTTTTTCACGGTTCCATACAGGAATAGCGGATTTGTCGTTTGCCGGCGCCGGCAAGCGTGGCCAATTGCCCTTTGGCCGGGCCGCCCCTATGTTGCGCCGCAACGCAACATACGGAGGAAATCCATGCGCTATCTGCATACCATGGTCCGCGTCGCCGACATCGATGCTTCGCTCGATTTCTACTGCAACAAGCTTGGCCTGAAGGAAGTGCGCCGCCACGAAAGCGAGCAGGGCCGCTACACGCTGATCTTCCTCGCCGCGCCCCAAGACGAGCAAAGCGGCATCAGCGAGAAAGCGCCGCTGGTCGAGCTGACCTACAATTGGGATCCGGAAGACTACAAGGGCGGCCGCAATTTCGGCCATCTCGCCTATGAGGTCGACGACATCTACGCCACCTGCCAGCGGCTGATGGACAATGGCGTCACCATCAACCGGCCGCCGCGCGACGGCAACATGGCGTTCGTCAAATCGCCGGACGGCATCTCGATCGAGCTGTTGCAGAAAGGCCCGGCAAAGCCGAAGGCCGAGCCCTGGGCGTCGATGCCGAACACCGGAAGCTGGTAACCGATCACGCCATCTTGAGCGGACGTCGCCTGGCCCTGGTTCGGTTTCGCGTCCGCATTCCCAAGGAGAATTCATTCATGCCGACCAGCCATGTCGACGTCGCCACCGAACATGCCAGCCGCTATCTGCAGCAGCTGTGCAAACATTGGGCGCACAAATTCCCGGTCGAATTCGACCCGAACCACGGCAGCATCGATCTGACGCTCGGCCGCACTATTCTCGATGCCGACCCGACGGCGCTGCATATTGCGGTGACGACCGACGAGGCCGCCTCGCTCGAGCGCCTGGAAACGGTCGTCGCCGACCACATCAAGCGCTTCGCCTTCCGCGAAGAGCTGGCATTCGACTGGAAACGCGCTCCGGCCGCGTAGACGACCTATCAACCGCCGGCCTTGGCCATCTCCAGCAGCATCAGCACGGTGCGCCAATTGCGCGCCGTGCCGGGCACCTTCAGAACGCGCGGGATGAGATTGGCAAAGACCGATTTGCCGAGCCCGTCGGGCGCATGCAGGTAAAGCACGTCGCCCTTGATCTCGAAGCGTTCGGGCCCAGTGCATTTTTCCGCCAGCCGGGCGAACTCGTCGGCGGTCGGCTGGCGCTCCAGCGCATAGGCGTGCAGCTTGGTCGGCTCGCCCGCGACTTCCGGATAGGGATTTTCCGCCGCCAGCCGCTCGAGCCAGCCGAGATCGCGCACCATGATGCGCGAGTGGAATCTCCATTTCTTTTCGAATTCCGCTTCCAACCGCCTGGTCAGCATCGCCGCATCGCCATCTGGCGACCGGAAGACGGCGTTGCCGCTCTGCACATAGGTGGCGATATCTGAGAAACCGAGCTCCTCGAAGAATGACCTGAGTTCTGCCATTTTGACGATGCGATTGCCGCCGACGTTGATGCCGGAAAACAGCGCGACAAAAACCTTTCCCTGAGTGCTCGGAAGATCGTTGCCGCTCATATGATGAACCCGGCGAGCGTCTCGTTGTCGGTAATGTCCTGATAGTGGACGCTCTCGGCGTCGAAATTCGCCTTGAGCAGGTCGAAATTGCGGCGGTCCTTGGTTTCGATGCCGATCAGCACCGAACCGAAATTGCGCGCCGATTTCTTCAGATATTCGAAGCGGGCGATGTCGTCGTCGGGGCCAAGCAATTCGAGGAAATCGCGCAGCGCGCCGGGCCGCTGCGGAAAACGGATGATGAAGTATTTCTTCAAGCCCTCGAAGCGCAGCGCCCGTTCCTTCACATCCGGCAGCCGCTCGAAATCGAAATTGCCGCCGGACACGACGGCAACGATGGTCTTGCCCCTGATTTCCTTTTTGGGAAAATCTTTCAGCGCGTCGATCGCCAGCGCGCCGGCCGGCTCCAGCACGACGCCTTCGACATTGAGCATTTCGATCATGGTCGCGCAGAGCCGATTTTCCGGAATCAGCCGCACTGCGTCGGCGGCAAACTCCCTGAGGTGGCGCAGCGGCTCGCGGCCGATCTCGGCCACCGCCGCGCCGTCGACGAAATTGTCGACCTTGGCGAGCTTGACCCGCTTTCCGGCGGCGAGGCTCTCGCTCAGGCTCGGGGCGCCAGCCGGCTCGCAAAAGACGAAGCGTGTTTCACGCTGCTGGTCGGCGAAATAATGGGTGACGCCGGCGGCCAGGCCACCGCCGCCGACGGGCAGCATGACGATATCAGCCATGCGTGCGCCGGGCATCTGGCCTGATATCTCATAGGCGACGGTCGCTTGCCCTTCGATGATGTCCTTGTGGTCGAAAGGCGGCACCATGTGTGCGCCGGCAGTTTCGGTGAATTCGAGTGCGGCGCGATAGCAGTCGTCGAAGAAATCGCCGACCAGCCTGATCTCGACGAATTCGCCGCCGAACAGCCGCGTCTTGTCGATCTTCTGCTGCGGCGTCGTCACCGGCATGAAGACGACGCCCTTTTTGCCGAAATGACGGCAGACGAAGGCAAAGCCCTGCGCATGATTGCCGGCCGAAGCGCAGACAAACAGCTCGGCATTGTTGCCGGCGGCGAGCGACTTGCGGAAGAAGTTGAAGGCGCCGCGGATCTTGTAGGAGCGCACCGGCGTCAGGTCCTCGCGCTTCAGCAGCACCCGCGCGCCGGTCTTCTTCGACAGGTAGTCGTTTTCCTGCAGCGGCGTTTCCGGAAAGATCTCGCGGATCGCGGCAGCGGCGGCAGCGACGCGAGAGGAGAAACTGGTCATGGCAAGAGCACCCCACAGGCTAGCCGAATTCGGTCCCGCTATTGCATATCCGGCCTCGCGAAGCCATTGTCCGGCCACCCGAAAGGGTGTTCCCAAAACCTCGTTGGCCGTTAGGAGCGTCTGTTCATGCCTGTCGCATCGGTGGCCCGGAAAACCGTGTCGCTGCCGGAGTTCGGCGAGCCGACGGTGATGCCGCTGGTTACGCGCGCCACCTATGAGGCCCGCATCGCGGCACTGGTCGCGCGCGGCGGGTTCGATGCATTGGTCGTCTATGGCGACCGCGAACATGCGGCCAATGTCGCCTATCTCTGCGGCTACGATCCGCGCTTCGAGGAGACGCTGCTGGTCATCGTTCCCGGCAAGTCGCCGAAACTGCTGGTCGGCAATGAGGGCTGGGGCTATGCCGAAATCTGCGACGGGCCGTACGAGCGCGTGCTCTACCAGACGTTTTCGCTGCCGGCGCAGCCGCGCGACCGCTCGCAAGCGCTGGCCGACATCCTCGTCGATTGCGGCCTGAAGGCCGGCCAGCGCATCGGCGCCATCGGCTGGAAGCCGTTCGGCCCCGGCGATGCCGGTTTTGGCGAAACGACGCTCGACCTGCCGTCCTTCATCGCCGACACCTTGCGCAGCCTTGCCGGCGACAAGAATGCCGTAACGGGGGGCGTGATCGTCAACGCGGCGAACCTTTTGATGAACCCTGCCGACGGCCTGCGCGCCATCAACGAGGCCGACCAGCTGGCCGCATTCGAATTCGCCGCGACCTATTCCTCGCAAGGCCTGCGCAATGTCCTGCAAGGCATCGAACCCGGCATGACCGAATTGCAGGCGGCGCGGCTGATGGGCATCAACGGCCTGCCGCAATGCTGTCATCCGATGCTGTCGGCCGGCAGGCGTGCGGCCTATGGCCTGCCGAGCCCGCGTCTTGACGTCATCGAGCGCGGCGACCCCATCACCATGGCCTACGGCATCCAGGGCTCGCTCAACGCCCGCGCCGGTTTTCTGGTCGAGGACGCGGCCGAGCTTCCAAGGGGCATCCAGGACTATGTCGAGAAGCTGGTCGCGCCCTATTTCTGTGCCGTCGTCGACTGGTACGAGACGGTCGGCATCGGCGTTCCCGGCGGCGCGTTGTGGCAAGCGGTGCACGATCGCATCGGCGCTCCGTTCTTTGGCGTGTCGCTCAATCCCGGCCATCTCATCCATATCGACGAATGGATGCATTCGCCGATATTTTCCGGCTCCGACATCAGATTGAAGTCGGGCATGGCCTTCCAGGTCGACATCATCCCGGCGACCGGCACCGATTATTTCACCACCAACATCGAGGACGGCATCGCGCTGGCTGACGAGGCGCTGCGCGAAGAGATCGCCGCGCGCTATCCCGAAGCCTGGCACCGCATCGAGGCGCGCCGCGCCTTCATGACCGACGTGCTCGGCATAAGGCTGAAGCCGGAAGTGCTGCCCTTTTCCAACATTCCGGCCTTCCTGCCGCCGTTCTGGCTTTCGCGCAACAGTGCGATGGCAGTCGAGCGGCGCTGAGCGCATTTCGGCGCCTGCGACTTACTTCCGCCGCACTTCGGCTGTCCGGGAGATGCGGCGGAGGTGGATGGGCCTTTGGTTAGGCCGGAGTGGAATTGCTTAAGTGCCCTTGAAGACGATTTGCATCATTGTCCTTGCCGCGCTGCTCGCCGGCTGCGGCGGCCGCCAAACCGAGGAACTGCTCGGCAGCGCCATGATGGCGGTGCCGGTGACGGAAATCGCCGGCAACCACTCGATCTTCATCGCCACCACGCGCAAGCGCTCCGACGATCCCAACAAGGTCTTCGACGGCGAGCGCTCGGCGACGCTGAACTATGCCCGCGTCAACGTCACCGTGCCCGGCATCCACAAGACAGGCCAGATCGAGCGGCGCTCGCGCGGCAAGTCGGACGATCCGGCCAAATACTTCATGGCTTCCGAGGTCGTCGGTTACGACACCCAGCCGAAATTCTCCAGCGCGCTCAGCGCCGACATCGCGGCGCGCGGCGGCCGCGTCATGGTCTTCGTCCACGGCTACAACACCGGCTTCGACGCCGCCGTCTATCGCGTCACCCAGATCACCCATGATTCCGGCTATCCGGGCACGCCAGTGCTGTTTTCCTGGGCGTCGGGCGCCAAGACCACCGACTATGTCTACGACAAGGAAAGCGCCAGCGTTGCCCGCGACCAGCTGGAAGTGACGCTGAGAATGCTGGCGCAGACCGGCGCGCGGCGCATCGACATCGTCGCCCATTCGCTGGGGACCTGGGTCACCATGGAGGCGCTGCGCCAGCTCGCCATCACCGGCGACCGCGATCTCGGCGGCAAGCTCGGCGACGTCGTGCTGGCCTCGCCCGACATCGACGTCGACGTGTTCAAGAGCCAGATGCGCCGCTACGGCAAGCCGAACAAGCCGTTCATCCTGCTGCTCTCCGACGACGACCGGGCGCTGCGGCTGTCCGGCCTGATCGCCGGCGCGCGGCCGCGGGTCGGCGACTACAAGGACGCCGCCGACCTCGCCAGCTATGGCGTGTCGGTCGTCGATCTCTCCAGCGTCAAGGGCGCCGACCGCTTCAATCACACCAAATTCGCCGACAACCCGGAATTGGTGCAGTTGATCGGCCAGAAGCTGCGCGAGGATGACGGGTTTGCCAGCGACCGCGAGGTGACCGACCGCATCGCCTCGGTCGGACAATAGCTGCATTGCGCGGCAGTGATTGTTGACCATGCCGCACCATCGGAACAGTTTGAACTGGACCGTGCCGGCCTCTGCCTCTATCGAATAGGCCAAGACGTCTCCGGCTCGACGTCGCCTTTGCGGGAGCCCGCGTGACCGTGCCTTCGAAGATCTTTCTCGTCGTTGCGTTCGCGCTCGCGCTGGCAGGCTGCGCCGGCCAGAACACGCATGATCTGCTTAACAAGACGACGATCACGGTGCCTGCTGCCGATATCGCGGCGACGCATAAGATCTTCGTCGCCACAACCCGGCAAAAGGCAACAAAGGAGCCCCGGCAGGTGTTCGACGGCGACCGCTCGCCGACCACCAGCTTTGCCAGCGTCGAGGTGACCGTTCCCAAGGTCCACCAGGTCGGCGCCATCGAACGGGTCAAGGGCTCGGCCAACAGCAATCCGGCGAAGGATTTCACGGCGACCGGCGTCACCTTCTACGAAGGCGCGCCGCAATTCGCCAAGGCGGTCGGCGCCGACATCGCCATGCGCGGCGACCGCGCGCTGGTTTTCGTGCACGGCTTCAACAACGGCTTCGACGACGGCATCTACCGGCTGACGCAGATCGCGCACGACACCAAATACCCGGGCACCCCGGTGCTGTTTTCGTGGGCGTCGAGCGGCAAGACGACCGGCTACATCTACGACAAGGAAAGCGCCAACGCGGCGCGCGACGATCTCGAAGCGACGCTGCGCATGCTCGCCAAGAGCCGCGCCAAGAGCATCGACATCATTGCCCATTCGATGGGGACCTGGGTGACCATGGAAGCGTTGCGCCAGCTTGCCATCACCGGCGACCGCGACCTCGGCGGCAAGCTCGGCTACGTCATCCTGGCCTCACCCGACATCGACGTCGACGTGTTCAAGAAGCAGATGATCCGCTACGGCAAGCCAGACAAGCCGTTCGCCGTGCTGCTTTCGGGCGACGACCGGGCGCTCAGGCTGTCGACCCTGATCTCCGGCGACAAGCCGCGCGTCGGCGACTATGGCGATGCAGCCGACCTCGCCAGCTATGGCGTCTCGGTGGTCGACCTGACCAAGACCAAGGGCGGCGACCGGCTGAACCACGCCAAATTCGCCGACAACCCGTTCCTGGTGCAGTTGCTCGGCGACCGCCTGCGCGCCCCGGCCGGCCTCGCCTCCGAAGAGACCGCGCCGGCCCAGCTCGACAATCTCGGACAGGGCCTCGGCAAGGCCGTCGGATCGGTCGCCGAGATCGTCATCACCACGCCGTTCAAGGTGCTGACCATCGCCACCGGCGGGTGAAGCGGCGCGCGGGCGGCATTCAGACGAATAGATCAACCTTCTGGAACGTCGTCACGTCGATCAGGCCGACGTCGGAAATCCTGAGCTCGGGGATGACGACCAGCGCCAGCAGCGAGTGCTGCATGTAGGCGTTGTTGAGTGAGCAGCCCATCTGGCGCATGGCGTCGCTGAGTTTGTCCGCCTTGGCGGCGACGATTTCCGCCCGCTCGTTCGACATCAGCCCGGCGATCGGCATTTCGACCAGCGCCAGCTCCTTGCCGTTGGAAAACAGCACGACGCCGCCGCCGACCTCGCCCAGCCGGTTCACGGCCAGAGCCATGTCCTGCTTGTTGGTGCCGACGACGATGATGTGGTGGGCATCGTGCGCCACGCTGGAGGCCATGGCGCAGTCGCCGATATAGCCGAAGCCGGAGACGAAGGCGTTGGTGACGCCGCCCGTGCCCTTGTGGCGCTCGACCAGCGCGATCTGGCAGACATCGTTGCGGCGGTCCATGGCGACCAGCCCGTCCTCCACCGCAAGATCGGCCTCCAGCGCCCGCGTCGGCGCCTGGTTCTCGATGACGCCGATGACGCGCACCCGCACCTCGTTGGCGCCCTTGGGTGCCGCGATGTCGAAATCGCCGGCTTTGAGCTTCTTGCCGAGCTTGACGGTGTTCTTCGCCGTCCGCGGATAATTATAGGCCGGAATGTCGACTTCGAGCTTGCCGCCCTTGGCCAGCCTGACGCCGCGGCCATAGACTTCGTCGATGGTCATTTCGGCCAGGTCGGAGACGATCAGCAGATCGGCGAGCCGTCCAGGTGCGATCGAGCCGATCTCGCGTTCCAGCCGGAAATGCTGGGCGGTGTTGAGCGTCGCCATCTGGATCGCCGTCACCGGCTTCAGCCCTTGGCTGATGGCGTGGCGCACGACCCGGTCCATATGGCCTTCATGCACGAGGGTACCGGAATGGCTGTCGTCGGTGCACAGGATGAAGTTGCGCGGGTCGAGCCCGCTCTCCGTCACCGCCTTGATCTGCGAGGCGACGTCATACCAGGCCGAGCCCAGCCGCAGCATTGCCTTCATGCCCTGGCGGACGCGGGCGATGGCATCCTCGGCGCGCGTGCCTTCGTGATCGTCCTCGGGGCCGCCGGCGACATAGCCGTGGAACGGCAGGCCGAGATCGCGCGAGGCATAGTGCCCGCCGACGGTCTTGCCGGCCCTCACCGTCGCGGCGATCTCGCCCGACATCACCGGATCATTGGCGGCGACGCCGGGGAAATTCATCACCTCGCCGAGCCCGATAATGTTTTCCCAGGTCATCGCCTCGGCAACGTCGGCGACGGTCAGCTCGGCGCCGGCATGCTCCAGCCCCGGCGCCGACGGCACGCAGGACGGCATCTGCACATGCACGTTGACCGGCATGGCGACCGCCTCGTCATGCATCAGCCGCACGCCCGGCAGGCCGAGCACATTGGCGATCTCGTGCGGATCGATGAACATCGAGGTGGTGCCATGCGGGATCACCGCGCGGCAGAATTCCGTCACCGTCACCATGCCGCTCTCGACATGCATATGCGCGTCGCAAAGTCCCGGCACCAGATAGCGGCCGCCGGCATCGACCACCTTGGTGCCCTGGCCGATGGCATGGCCGGCATTCGGCCCGCAATAGGCGAAGCGGCCGCCGGCAATGGCGATGTCGGTGCCGGCGATGATCTCGCCCGAATGGACGTTGACCCAGCGCCCGTTGCGGATGACGAGATCGGCGGGTTTGCGGCCCATGGCGACATCGACCAGATGCGTCGCCATCTCGGCCCAGGGTTTTGGTTTCGTCGCACTGGCGGTCTTCGGCATCAACAGGCTCCTCTTTGCCCGACTGTGCCAAGCCGCGAGGATTTTGACCAGCGAGGAAGTAAGCGCCGACGGCGAAGTTGCAGATCTCCCCCCTTGAGGGGGAGATGTCGCCGAAGGCGACAGAGGGGGTCGGGACATCCTGACGCGAACCTTTACCGCGAACAAAACAGGCTGGCGCGCGACGACCCCCTCTGGCCTACCCTCTTTGCCACAACTTGCCATCTCCCCCACAAGGAGGGAGATCGATGCGCCATGGCTTTCGCCAATCGCCAAGGGCATTTTGCGTCGGCCGCAGCAACTTTGTTCTTGCTTTGTGCCGGCAGCTATGCTACTAATTTGGGTATGGTGCTAATTGGCTCCAACGACCCGCCTCCCGAGGCGGGTTTTTTGTTTTGGCGCCATTCATCGCAAAATGGCCCAAGCAGACGATTCCGTTGCGGCCAATCAGCTTTTTGCCGCGTTAGCGGATCTTACTGAATCGACGGTCGCGGAGTTTGACGCACTCCATCGTTCGAGCCTTCAGCCGGTTCAATCAATTCGATCCCGAACTGTCACTTCTTGCTCGGATCGTCTGCCGGGTTGACGTAGGTGATCTTGAATGGCCCCTCGCCATGAACCTGGATGATCGTATCGCTTGTCGTCCAGGCGAAGTGATTCATTGCGGCCGGTGCGACGCCGAAGCCGCCAGCAGTCAGTTCGACGCCTTTCGCCTCGTCGAGCTTATCGCCCATTCCGATATGGAAGTTGCCGGAAAGCACCGTTATGTATTCCGCGGTGGGATGACTATGTGCGGCAATTTTGTAGCCGGCGGGTGTCTTCAACCGCAGCACAAAGGCGCCGTCCTTTGAGGGATCTCCAGAGACAACAGCCATTTCCGCGCCAGCGGGAATGACAGCAGGAGCAGGACCCCATTTGATATCTGCGGCGTTCATCGGCATCTCATCGGCAAACAGAGGCGCCGTCCCAACAAGCAGCAGTGCCAGAGCAGAGGCAAGCTTGAGCATGACAATCTCTCCAGTGGTTGTAGAGGACGGCGTCGAGTAGCGGGTCGAGTAGCGGCGCGCCGATCCACTTGCCACTTCGAGCCTACCAGGGCAGAGCGCCCGAACGCATCCTGCGAACGGGGGACGCGCATTCGCGGTAGCCGCGGAAGCTGCCGCTAAAAACATTTCCAGGTGAAACGATTTTGTTTGTATCTCTGTAGGTGATGGCCTCGCTAGCTTCGAGTGCCAGATTTGTCGACGGCAGAAGACGGCTTGACGGCCTTTGGCTGCCGGCTGAAAAGGGCTGGCCTGCGGACGTGGCGGAATTGGTAGACGCAAGGGACTTAAAATCCCTCGATCTCTGATCGTACGGGTTCGATTCCCGTCGTCCGCACCAAACCAACCCTAAACGTGACTGCATTTTTGCTAACAGAGGATACCCTCCATAGTAGACAAAGGTACTGGATGAGAGCAGTTTAGCGGGCAATCTTCGGGGGGAGAGTCGTGACCGCAGAAATTTGCGTAATGAATAGATTGGCGGTCGTTCTAGCAGCTGATAGCGCGACCACTGTGACATATTGGGGCGAAAACGGCCGCGAAGAACGTTACTTCAAGGGCGCCAACAAAATATTCCAGCTGTCAAACAGTCACCCTGTCGGAGTGATGATCTTTGATTCTGCCGATCTTCTCAAAGTGCCGTGGGAAGTTGTTATCAAGGATTTTCGGCGGTATCTAGGTGATAAATCGTTCAACTCGGTCGCTGAATATGCAACTGAGTTCTTTTCATATATCGATGGGAACAATACAATGTTCCCTGCTTCTGTGCAGCACGAGGCATTTCTCGAAGCAGTTCGCTCGGCCATTTTCACGATGCTAGTCGTGCCCTCGCATAATTCAAAAATTCCGGAAGATCAAAAGAAAGCGGTTCAAGACGCGGTTGCCGCGAAAGAAAATGAGCTTGCGGGCGTCAACATATTGCCATGCATCGACGAGAAAAATCTCGAAGAGGCCATAATTTCTGTTCGCGACGAGATGATAGCGTACGTAAGAGATTTGATTTCTACATTCAAATTGCCGGAAGTTGATGACCTTGAGAAGCTTATTACCGTTGCGGTGACAGATGTCTTCAAACAGCCTCAGGATCACATGAGCACTGCTGGCTTGGTCTTCGCTGGTTTCGGCGATCGCAACGTATTTCCGTCGATGGCGCCATACACGTCATTCGGAATGCTCGCCGGTCACCACGTCCACCTGGCCGGTGAAAGCATCAACATTGACCACGAGTTGCCCGCCTGGATGGAGCCGTTTGCGCAACGAAACATGGCTGACACTTTCTCGGCGGGCGTCAGTAGAGACGTCTACTCGTCCACAATGGGTGCTGTAGTTGAAGGGCTTGCGTCATTTATTGATGAACTTGGAAAGGCGGTTGGCTTCGATCCGGCCAAAATTGCAAACCTCGGCGATCTTATAGGCCAAGCACGGAAAGCGATCAGTGACGCTGTCATGGACCGCGCTCGAAAGGAGCACGCTATTCCGATGCGTCGGATCCTTGGGGCATTGCCGGTCGACGAACTCGCAGAATTGGCTGAAACCTTAATCAATCTTCAATCGTTGAAGGAAAAGGTGACGAAGCCCTCGGCATCTGTCGGCGGTCCTGTTGATGTGGCCGTGATTACGAGGTCAGAGGGTCTGGTGTGGATCAAGCGCAAGCATTACTTTGATCCTGCCATAAATTCGCGTTACATGGCTCGCCAGCAAGCGACCTAACGGTGATTCCGACGGGAGTGCGCAGACATGAAGGCAAAGGACACTGGACAGAGCATGAAGGACAAGAGAAGCGAAGGCGCAAAAAGAATTCTCGAGCAAGTCGCTACAGACCGTTTTTCGAAAGATACCGAGCAAGCGTATCGCGATTTTGTCGACAGCATAAATCGCTCAAAAGACGCCGATATGGAGCGCGCACTGACGCTGCGCTAACGATCTCAAATTGCAACGGCAGGATTCCAGTGCCCGCCTGACATCCACCACCCATCACCTCCCAATCGGGTTCAGCTTCAAATGCTGGATCAAAATAATCGTCTTGGCGTCGAGGATCCGACCGTCGTGGATGCCGGCCAGCGCCTCGTCGAGCGGCATTTCCAAAACTTCGATGTCCTCGCCTTCGTCGTGGGCGCCGCCGCCGTCGGAAATGCGGTCGGCGGGCGAGTAGCGGGCGACGAAGAACCAGAGCCGCTCGGTCACGCTGCCGGGGCTCATGTAGGGTGAAAACAGCCGCTGCACGTCCTTCAGGCGGTAGCCGAGTTCTTCCTCGGCCTCCTTGCGGATGCAGGTTTCGGGATCGTCTTCGTCGAGCAGGCCGGCACAGGCCTCGATCAGCGGATCCTTGTGGCCGGTGACGTAGGCCGGATAGCGGAACTGCCGCACCAGAAGCACCGTCGAACGCTCCGGATCGAAAGGCAGGATCACCGCGCCGTCGCCGCGATCGTAGGTCTGGCGGGTGTGCGTTTCCCATTTGCCGTCGCGCCGGCGGTAGTCGAAGACGGTCTTTTTCAAAACCGCCCATTCGTCGGAAAGGACTTCCTCCGAGCGGATGCGAATGCGATCTTCCATGGTGGACTCCCTGCTGCCGCGGCAAGGCGTAGCCGCGAACGCCCGTTCGTGCAATCCGGCCAGCTATTGGTCCAGAGCACCGTTTCACCGTCTCGTGTCTGGCGCTGGCACAATCGGCTGCCTAAATAGCGGCAACCCTTCGCGGAGTTTTTTATGACCTCATCGCTTTTCCAGCCGATCACCCTCGACGGCCTGACCTTCCCCAACCGCATTGCCGTTGCGCCGATGTGCCAGTATTCGGCCGACGACGGCTCGGCCAGCGATTGGCACCTCTATCACTGGATGAACCTGGCAATGTCGGGTGCCGGCATGGTCACCGTCGAGATGACCGAGGTCGAACGGCGCGGCCGCATCTCGCATGGCTGTCTGGGCCTCTATTCCGAGGACAATGAGGCGGCGGCGCGACGCACGCTGGATGCAGCCAAGCGTGTCGCCGCGCCGGGCACGAAATTCGGCACGCAGCTTGCCCATGCCGGCCGCAAGGCCTCCAACCGGAAACCCTGGGAAGGCGGCGGCCCGCTGCACGCCGATCAGGATCCGTGGCCGATCGTGTCGGCCTCGGCAATCGCCTACGACACCGGCTGGCAGGTGCCGCGGGCGCTGGAGGACGACGAGATCCTGCAAATCATCGAACGCTTCGCCGAAGCAGCCCGGCGTGCCGAGCGCGCCGGCTTCGACTTCATCGAGCTGCATGCCGCGCATGGCTATCTGATCTTCCAGTTCCTGTCGCCGCTCTCCAACCGGCGCACCGACCGCTGGGGCGGCTCGCTGGAAAACCGCATGCGTTTCGCCGTCGAAATCGCCAAGGCGGTGAAGCAGGCGGTGCCCAGACTGATGCTGGGCGCGCGTCTGTCGATCAAGGAATGGGTCGATGGCGGCTTCGACGTCGAGGATGCGATCGAAGTGGCAAAAGCGCTGAAGGAAGTCGGCGTCGCCTATCTCTGCTGCTCGAGCGGCGGCAATTCGCCGTTGCAGAAGCTGCCGTCCGGACCCGGCTACCAGGTTCATCTGGCCGAAGCGGTGCGCAAGGGCGCCGGCATCGCGACGCGGGCCGTGGGCCTGATCGACGATCCGAAACAGGCCGAGGCGATCGTCGCCGACGGGCGCGCCGACATGGTGGCGCTGGCGCGCGCCTTCCTTGCCGATCCGCGCTGGGGCTGGCGCGCCGCGGCCACCTTCGGCGAAAAAATCCACCCGGCGCCGCAGCTTGCCCGCTCGGTGACGACGATGCAGCATTGGATGAAGGCGGCGAACTGACGGGGCGGGTTCTCACCTCGCTGGACAGGGAACCATAGCTTCGCTTTGATCCTCTGCCGGTGTAAAGTGGCGAGGGCCGCGGCTGGGCGCGGCAGGTTGGGGGAGCAGAGACATGTCGTTCAGGGGGATTTCCATTGCGGCTGCTGCCGCGGTTTTGGCCGGGCTGTCGTTTGCCACATCGACGCCGGCCGGGGCGCAATATTGCGAAGGCACGGTGCACGGTCTTTCCAGGCACTACAATCTGGCAACGGGAAGCGGCTTTCTCGCCGTTCGGGCCCGGCCGAACTCGTCGTCGCGCATGATCGGGCAATTGTTCAACGGCGACCAAACCGAGATCTTTGACCGTCGCGGAAACTGGTACCAGGTCGATTTCGGCGGCCGCGCCGGCTGGGCGAATGCGCGCTGGCTGCGCAACGACTGCGGCTATTGAGGTATTTTCGCCTGAGCTAAAATAGCTGTTGCAACCAAATCGGCCGCTCCGCGTTGGCGGCGATGATGGACAGCAAGCCATTTGAAAAGCCGGTCGTGGTCGAACTCGGCCATGTCGGCAAATATCGGCATATCCGCAGCGCCCAGGAGGCGGCGGAGTGCCTGATGACGGTCTGGCCACTCAATCGCGGGCCGCGTCATCGTGATGCCCTCGACACTTGCCTAAAAGTGCTGGAAGGTTATCGTTCGACGGCCGATGCACGCCGGGCACTGATCGAAGCCGCCAGGGAATCGGACGTGCTGGTTACGGACGACAGGCTGCCAAACGACAGACTGGCCGACGATAGGCTGCATTGAGGCAACGGGCTTTCAACCGGAGGGTTTCATGGCGAAACTGACCTACAAGATCGTCGAGCATGACGGAGGCTGGGCCTACAAGGTCGGCTCGACATTCTCCGAAACGTTCCCCACCCATCAGGACGCGTTGCGCGCCGCCGAGATCGCTTCCGCCGAACAGCAGGTCGCCGGCAACACCGACGGCATCCAGTACGAGGACGCCGACGGCAAATGGCACGACGAGCTCGCCGACGGCCGCGACCGGCCGCAGACCGAGGTTTCGGATTAGGGTGTGTCGATATCCAGGTGATGCCGGCGTGCTTTACAGGTCGGTTTGGTAGCGCTACCGTCTCACATCGCGCGTGACCGGGGAGGAGCCTGGGCGCTGTCGCGGGCCAGGCAAGAAAGCGGTTTCCTTCGAAGTCGTTGCAGGAATCAGTCGGGAGGAGATCGATGGCGTCTGTCGCAATCGGCGATGTCTACAAGTCATTTGGGACCGTCGAGGTCCTGCACGGGGTCAGCGTCGATATAAACGACGGCGAGTTCGTCACGTTGGTCGGTCCTTCGGGTTGCGGAAAGTCGACCCTGCTCAGGATGATCGCCGGCCTGGAAAAGATCTCGCGCGGCCAGATCGCGATCGGCAAACGTATCGTCAACAACGTTGCGCCAAAAGAGCGCGACGTCGCCATGGTTTTCCAGAACTATGCGCTCTACCCACATATGACGGTCGCCGAGAACATGGCGTTCTCGCTGATGCTCAAGGGCGTTCCCAAGACGGAGAGCGATGCCGGCGTGCGGCGCGCGGCCGAAATCCTGGGACTGGTGCCGCTGCTCGACCGGTATCCGCGCCAGCTTTCCGGCGGCCAGCGCCAGCGCGTCGCCATGGGCCGCGCGATCGTGCGCGATCCGCAGGTCTTCCTGTTCGACGAGCCGCTCTCCAATCTCGATGCCAAGCTCCGGGTGCAGATGCGCGCCGAGATCAAGGAACTGCACCAGCGCCTGAAGACGACGACGGTTTACGTCACCCACGACCAGATCGAGGCGATGACCATGGCCGACAAGATCGTCGTCATGCACGACGGTATCGTCGAGCAGATCGGGCCGCCGCTCGAACTCTACGACCGGCCGAACAATCTTTTTGTCGCCAGCTTCATCGGCTCGCCCGCCATGAACATGCTGAGGGGCGAGATCGTAAGCGACGGCTCGCCGTCGTTTCGCGGCGCCGGAGGGATTTCGGTCCCGTTGGCCTCGGCACTTTCCATCGGCAATGGTGAGCCGGTCGTGCTGGGGATACGGCCCGAGCATTTGCGGCTATCCGACAATCAGGGCATTCCGGTCACTGTCGTGGTGGTCGAGCCGACAGGGTCCGAAGTGCAGCTCATCGGCCGAACCGCCGGCGGCGAGGAGATCGTCGCCAATTTCCGGGAACGGCATTCCTTCACGCCGGGCGAAACCATCTGGCTTACGGCCGAGCCTGGCCTCATCCATCTCTTTCACGGCAAAACCGGACAGCGGTTCGAAACACCCATCAAGCAGTAGGACGGCACGGACAATAAGCAGGAGGAAGCGAGCATGAAATTCACCAGACGCGACGTGATCCGCACCACCGCCGGCGCTGCGGCGGGAGCCTTGGGAAGCCGGCTCATCGGCTCTCCCGCCTTTGCCCAGGAGGGATTGAAGTACAAGCCCGAGGACGGCGCCAAGCTCAGGCTGCTGCGCTGGTCGCCCTTCGTGCAGGGCGACGAGGATCAATGGCTGGCCAACACCAAGCGCTTCACCGAAGCGACCGGTGTCGAGGTCCGCGTCGACAAGGAAAGCTGGGAGGACATCCGTCCCAAGGCAGCGGTCGCCGCCAATGTCGGCTCCGGCCCGGACTTGATGTTGGTCTGGTTCGACGACCCGCATCAATATCCCGACAAGCTGCATGACGTGACGGAACTGGGCGAATATCTCGGCTCGAAATATGGCGGCTGGCACGATGGACCGAAGCAATATGCGACACGGCAAGGCAAATTCCTCGGCCTGCCGCTGGCCACCATCGGCAATGCCATCGTCTATCGTGAAAGCTGGGTGAAGGAGGCCGGCTTCTCCGAATTTCCGAAGGACACGGCAGGCTTGCTCGAGCTTTGCAAGGCATTGCAGGCGAAGGGACACCCGGCCGGCTTCACGCATGGCCACGGCGTCGGCGACGGCAACAACTACGCCCACTGGCTGCTATGGAGCCATGGCGGCCAGATGGTCGACGAGAGCGGCAAGGTGACGATCAACAGCCCCGAGACGCTGAAGGCGATCGAATACGCGCAACAGCTCTACAAGACCTTCATTCCCGGTACCGAAAGCTGGCTCGACGTCAACAACAACCGCGCCTACCTGGCCGGCGAATTGAGCGTGATCGCCAATGGCATTTCCGCCTACAACACCGCCAAGATCAACAAGGACAAGGATCCGAAACTGACCGAAATCGCCAAGGACACGCGCACGACCAACCTGCCGATCGGTCCTGTCGGGAAATCCGTCGAGCTGTTCCAGGTGACCACGGCCGTGATCTTCGACTACACGCCCTACCCCAATGCGGCCAAAGCCTATCTGCAGTTCATGTTCGAGGAACAGCAAATGTCGCAGTGGATCACGTCCTCGGCGGGCTATTGCTGCCAGACGCTCAAAGCCTTCGACAACAACCCGGTGTGGACGGCCGATCCGAACAATGCCGCCTACGCCAAGGCCTCGGCGACGCTGCGGCCCAACGGCTATGCCGGCCCGCTCGGCTATGCTTCGGCGGCGACCATGGCCGACTATGTGCTGGTCGACATGTTCGCCAAGGCGGTGACAGGCCAGGCGACGCCGCAAGAAGCGATGGCAGAAGCCGAGAAGCGCGCAAACCGCTACTATCGCGTTTGAGCGGATTCAGCCGGGCAGCCATGCTGCCCGGCTTCGAATCGCGCATGGCCGCCTGGCCGATCAATGAGACTTAGAGGAGCCGACCCATGGCCGTGACCTCCGCTGCCGCTCAGCCACCCCGGTCGACGCTGTCGCGCATTTTGACGTTCGTGTCTGAAAGTCATAACGCGCTTGGCTTCGGCTTCATGCTGCCGGCGGCGGCGCTGCTGCTGGTCTTCCTAACCTATCCGCTCGGGCTCGGCGTCTGGCTCGGCTTCACCGATGCCCGCATCGGCCGCCCCGGCATCTTCATCGGCATCGAGAACTACGAATATCTGTGGGATGACGCCGTCTTCTGGCTCTCCGTCTTCAACACCTTGCTCTACACGATCAGCGCCTCGATCCTGAAGTTTGCGCTAGGCCTCTGGCTGGCGCTTATCCTCAACCAGAACCTGCCGCTCAAGTCGTTCTTCCGCGCGATCGTCCTGCTGCCCTGGGTGGTGCCGACGGTGCTGTCGGCCATCGCCTTCTGGTGGATCTACGATTCGCAGTTCTCGATCCTGTCCTGGGCGCTTATGGAAATGGGCCTGATCGACCATCGCATCAACTTCCTCGGCGATCCGGAGAATGCGCGCGCTTCGGTCATCGCCGCCAATGTCTGGCGCGGCATTCCTTTCGTGGCGATCACGCTGCTTGCCGGCCTGCAGACGATTCCGCAGTCGCTCTACGAGGCCGCCACGCTCGACGGCGCCAGCCGCTGGCAATTGTTCCGCTATGTGACGCTGCCGCTGCTGACGCCGATCATCGCCATAACCATGACGTTTTCGGTGCTGTTCACCTTCACCGATTTCCAGCTGATCTATGTGCTGACGCGCGGCGGGCCGGTGAACGCCACCCATCTGATGGCGACGCTGTCGTTCCAGCGCGGCATTTCCGGAGGCCAGCTTGGCGAAGGCGCCGCGATCGCAGTCGCCATGATCCCGTTCCTGCTGGCGGCGATCCTGTTCAGCTACTTTGGCCTGCAACGCCGCAAATGGCAGCAGGGCGGCGGAGATTGACATGACCGCGATCGAAACGAGCAAACGCCCCGAACTCGACGAAGGCGGCATGGGCTACCTGCAGAGTGTGCCGCGCCGCGTGGTGACGGTTTACCTGCCGTTGCTGATATTCGTCATCGTGCTGTTGTTTCCGTTCTACTGGATGACGATCACGGCGGTTAAGCCCAACCTCGAGATGACCGACTACGCCAATTTCAATCCATTCTGGGTGGTGCATCCGACGCTCGAGCATATCCGCTATCTTCTCTTCGAGACGTCCTATCCGGGCTGGCTGCTCAACACGATCATCATCTCGACCGCCGCCACTTTCCTGTCGCTGCTGGCAGCAGTGTTCGCTGCCTATGCGATCGAACGCTTGCGGTTCTCCGGGGCGCGGCAGGTCGGCCTCGCGGTGTTCCTGGCCTATCTCGTGCCGCCGTCGATCCTGTTCATTCCGCTGTCGGTGATGGTGTTCAACCTTGGGCTTTACGACACGCCCTTCGCGCTCATCCTCACCTATCCGACCTTCCTGATCCCGTTCTGCACATGGCTGCTGATGGGTTACTTCCGCTCGATCCCGTTCGAGCTGGAGGAATGCGCGCTGATCGACGGGGCGAGCCGCTGGAAGATCCTCACCAAGATCGTGCTGCCGCTGTCGGTGCCGGGCCTGATTTCCGCGGGCATCTTCGCATTCACGCTGTCATGGAACGAGTTCATCTACGCCTTGACCTTCATCCAGTCGTCCGAAAACAAGACTGTGCCGGTCGGCGTGCTCACCGAACTGGTGCGCTCGGACGTCTATGAATGGGGGGCGCTGATGGCGGGAGCGCTGATCGGCTCGCTGCCGGTGGTGGTGCTCTATTCGTTCTTTGTCGAGCACTATGTTTCCTCGATGACCGGAGCCGTGAAGGAATAAGTTCGGAGGTATTCCCGGCGGCCGGGATGTCCCGAGGCACCCTGCCGGCCGAGGCTGCGGCGGGCTGCACACCTTTGCGTGAGGTTCCGGGAGCGTGTCAGCTGCTGGTGTCGGACTTCGGCGCAAATGCGCGGTCGGCAATGCGTTCGATGAAAGCGACGACCCGTTCCGGCCCGACGAATTGTGGCATATGGCCAAGCCCCTCGACCGGCTCGAAATCGAGCCCGCTGATCTTTTCCATCAGCGGCCAGCCATGGATATCGATGGCCAGCACGACGTCGGAAGCACCAAACAGAATGCCAGCCGGCATGGTGATCTCGCGATAGCGTTGCTCGATACGGCCAAGGTCGTGCTCGATGGCCACGACATCGGTCGACGTTGCATAGAAATGGCTTGGCCTGAGCCCGCACCAGCCGCCGCCCTCGACCATATAGTCGGCCGGCGTCGCCTGCGGCGCGAAAATGAAGGCCAGCGTGCGTTCTGCGTATCTGAGAGCCGCCGGGATCGCCACCGTGTGAGCCATGATCCGGCGCCGCAGCGGCGACTGAATGTATAACGGGCCGAACTTCTCGCGCGCGTCCGGCTCCAGATGGGTCAGCGGCGCCAGCAAGGCGATACCGGAAACCGCCTCGGGATGCTCGACAGCCAGCGTCAGCGCGATGGCGCCACCCAGCGAATGGCCGACGATCAGCGGCTTTTGCAGTCCAAGCGCCTCGATAAAATGCCGCACGATCTCGGCCTGCTCGGGTAGCCGCCCGCTGGCGCCCCTGGCCCGCACCGAATAGCCGGAACCCGGACGGTCGAGCGCGATCAGCCGATAGTTCGGGCCGAACCGTCCGAACAGCGTGTGGCGGAATTGATGAAGCTGCGCGCCAAGGCCGTGCAGGAAGACGATCGGCCGCCCCTCGCCCATCTCGAAATAATGGATGCGATTGCCGTCGATCTCGATGAATTTACCGCTGGCCGGCACCAGCCTTTCGGCTTTCGCCGCAATCCGCAGCGTCGCCAGCACAGGATAAGCTGCCACGACGAGCGCCAGCAGAAACAGCGCGCCGGGCAGCCATAGAAGAATCGATACCGGCATGTTCTTGCTCATGGCCCAAACCGGCGCAGCATCACCCGCCGAAGGTTCCACTGCAAGGGAGGTGGCACAGGTGGATCCGTCGTTTGGCGGCATTGCCGCCGGCCGTTCGCCGCGCTATCTCAGGCGACCCGTTGCCGGAGCCTGCCATGACCGAAATCGTCACCGCCGCCATGCTCGTCATCGGCGACGAGATTCTGTCCGGCCGCACCAAGGACAAGAACATCGGCCACCTCGCCGACATCATGACGGCGATCGGCATCGACCTGAAGGAAGTGCGCATCGTTGCGGACGAGGAAGACGAGATCGTCGCTGCGGTGAATGCGCTGCGCACCCGCTACAGCTATGTCTTCACCACCGGCGGCATCGGGCCGACGCATGACGACATCACCGCCGATTCCATCGCCAAGGCCTTCGGCGTGCCGTGCGAATACGACGCCAGGGCCTACGCCCTGCTGGAGGCAAGCTATGCTGCCCGCGGCATCGAATACACCGAAGCGCGCAAGCGCATGGCGCGGATGCCGCGCGGGGCAGACCACATCGACAACCCGGTGTCGGTTGCGCCGGGCTTTCGCATCGGCAACGTCCATGTCATGGCCGGCGTGCCGGCGATTTTCCAGGCGATGCTCGACAATGTCGTGCCGACATTACGGGCCGGCACCAAAATGCTGTCGGCAACCGTGGAATGTCCGTTCGGTGAAGGCCTGATCGGCGGCCCGCTGGGCGACATCCAGAAGGCGCATCCGGATACGATCATCGGCTCCTACCCGAAATATGGCGATGGCAAATTCTGGACGGAACTGGTGGTGCGCGCCCGCAGCCAGCAGGCGCTGGACTCCGCGCGCGCCGACGTAGAGGTTATGGTGGCGGGCCTGACCAAGGCAAGCAAGGTGGGCTGATCGGCAGGCGTGACGGAACCAAGCATCGCGCCGTGACGTTTGTCACGAGTGGGATCGCCGAAAAACTGAGGGATTGCCCATGCGCTTCAAGACCATTGTCGCCATATTGCAGAATGAACAGGACGCCGAGCGCGTTCTCGACTGCGCGATCCCGCTGGCCAGCCGGTTCCAGAGCCATCTGATCGGCATTCATGCCGAGGCGCTGCCCGTGCCCTACACCTCGGCCACCGGCTTTCCGGACACCGAGTTCCTGCAGGTTTCGGCCGACATGAACCGGGAGCGCGCCGAGAAGTTGCAGGCCGCCTTTCACAAACGCGTCGAGAATTCCGGCCTGTCGTTCGAGTGGCGCAGCCTCGAGAGTTTTTCCGGCGACAGTGCGCTGACCGGTATCTCGACCGTTCGCACCGCGGATCTGATCATCGCCGCGCAGCGCGAATCGAGCGGCGATCCGAGCGCCGACGTCGACACGCTGGTCTACGATGCCGGCCGGCCGGTGCTGGTGGTGCCGCATTCGGGTCCGCTGGTCACCAGCTTCAAGCACGTGCTGCTCGCCTGGAACGGCAGCAAGGAGGCCGCACGCGCGGCCTTCGATGCCCTGCCCTTCATCATCGAGGCCGAGAAGACGGACATCGTCGTCATCGACCCGCCGGATACGCTCGAAGAGGCGCCGGAAACGGCCGGCGCCGAGATCGCCGCCTCGCTGTCCAGGCACGGCGCGACCGTCAGCGTCTCGGTGCTGAGGTCCGGCGGCGCCTCGGTCGACGACATCATCCAGACCAGGGTCGCCGAATCGGGCGCGGACCTGCTCGTGCTCGGCGCCTACAGCCATTCCTGGCTGCGCCAGCTGCTGTTCGGCGGGGTGACGCGAACGGTGCTGCGCACCGCGCCGGTGGCGGCTTTCCTGTCGCGGTAAGTTCATAGAGATCACGGGTTGGACAATCGCTTTGCCGCGCCCTTGCCAAGGCCAAGCCTTTCCAGTTAATTCCGCCCGCATTCCATAGTGTCTGCGCGCGATGCGCGCTTTGCGGAGTGCGCGAAATATGTCCCTGCCCGAAAAAGCCTTCCCGGTCTCCTGGGACCAGTTCCACCGCGATGCGCGCGCGCTCGCCTGGCGGCTTGCCGGCGCCAACAAGGGGCAATGGAAGGCGATCGTCTGCATCACGCGCGGCGGCCTGGTTCCGGCCGCCATTATTTCGCGCGAGCTTGGCATCCGCATCATCGAGACGGTCTGCGTCGCGTCCTACCACGATTATACCAGCCAGGGGCAGTTGCAGGTGCTGAAGGAGGTCACGCCGGCGCTGCTCGCCGATGACGGGGCTGGCGTGCTGATCATCGACGACCTCACCGACACCGGCAAGACGGCCGGCATCGTGCGCGCGATGATGCCCAAGGCGCATTTCGCTACCGTCTACGCCAAGCCGAAAGGCAGGCCGCTGGTCGACACCTTCGTCACCGAGGTCAGCCAGGACACCTGGATCTATTTTCCCTGGGACATGGGCTTCACCTACCAGAAGCCGATCGCCGACGACCACGCCGGCTGATTCGCGGCACCGCCGCTCATTGCAACCAGCCCGCCCAAGGCATCATCCGCAGCCGAGAAATGCCGACTTGATGCTCGCGCGGCCGCCCCATTTGGGCGAGACCGGCGCAAATCGGCAGAATCTCGCTGGTCCATGAAACATTTTTTACTTTTATTGCTTATAATTAGCCGTAAGATTCATGAGACGGCAAATGATTCTGGAAGCTGGGGCAAGCTTCTCCGATGTTGACGAGGCCAACGACGCACAACCATCTGGCCGAAAGGGTCCAGCGACTCTTCGGCGCGGTGCCGTCCCGCCTGCAGGTTGCAGCGTTGCCCTGGCGCGATAGCGGGGACGGCGTCGAAATCATGCTGATCACCAGCCGCGATACCGGCCGCTGGGTGCTTCCCAAAGGCTGGCCGGAAGCGAAGGAGCCGCTTTGCGAGGCGGCGGCGCGCGAAGCCGGCGAGGAGGCCGGGCTGCGCGGCACGATCTCGCATCACGAGGCCGGCCGCTATTTCTACGCCAAGGTGCTGGATTCCGGCGAGGAAGTGCCGTGCGAGGTTCTGGTGTTCCCGCTGCAGGTCGACAAGGTCGCCGACCGGTGGAAGGAAAAGCGGGCACGCACCCGCAAGTGGGTCAGCGCCGCCGAGGCTGTGGGCATGGTGCATGAACCGGACCTTCGCCAGATCATCGCCCATTTCTGCGCCGATCCACGCCGGTTCTCCTGAGCCCGAGCGGCGCATAGCCGCGGTCAGGTGCCGCGAACGCCATCGCCGAAGCACCTCCGCGCGGCGCCGAACCTTCCTCGCTGCGCTCCGCTTCTATCCCCGTTATCCACATATGTGACACACAAGATGTTGGGGTCATAAAAGCTACGCAAACGAATCCTTGACGGCGCAAAACGAGTCGCCTTTTATAGGCCATGCGCTCCTGTTGAGAGTGCGACCGGAAAAGTTTCGAGGCCGGTCTTTTTCCCGGAATATGTGCGTTTTGATCCGCATTCCCGCCTGTTTACGAGGCCGGCGAAGGCGTGGGATTTTGAAGCCTGGGGGCGAAAGGGGAGGATTGTCGGACTTGAATAAATTGTCTGTTAATACTATATTTAGTGTTTGCAGGTAGGTTCGACGCTAGATAATGTGAATTTCCCTCGACCGAGGGCGTTACAAAAAGTTTTCAGTTTTGAGGGACCCACAGGGTCCGTGAGCGCGTTGGACAGCAGCCTCGCAAGAGGTTCGACCAGCAGGGCGACGGAGACTGTGACGATGAGAGCCGGCGGTTTTCGAACGCCGGCAGACGGCGGCCATGCGCGTTTCATCAAGAGGGCAGAAATCCTCTGGGAAAAGCGCTATATGTAGACAAAAGGGACCGGACCAATGCGCATCGAGCGTCGTTTCACCAAGCCAGGGCAATCAGCTTACGCGGAGATCGAGTTCCGCAAGGCGCTTTCCGAGATCAAGAATCCGGATGGCTCGGTGGTGTTCCGCTTGGACAACATCGACGTGCCGGCGCAGTTCTCCCAGGTTGCCGCCGATATCCTGGCGCAGAAATATTTCCGCAAGGCGGGCGTTCCCGCACGGCTGAAGAAGGTCGAGGAGACGCAAGTCCCCTCCTTCCTGTGGCGCTCGGTCGCCGACGAGGCGGAACTGGCCAAGCTGCCGGAAGCCGAGCGCTACGGTTCCGAGACCGACGCCCGCCAGGTCTTCGACCGGCTTGCCGGTACCTGGACCTATTGGGGCTGGAAGGGCGGCTACTTCAAGTCGGAGGAAGACGCGCGCGCCTTCCGCGACGAGCTCGCCTATATGCTGGCCACCCAGCGCGTCGCGCCGAATTCGCCGCAATGGTTCAACACCGGCCTGCACTGGGCCTATGGCATCGACGGCCCGAGCCAGGGCCATTTCTATGTCGACCCGTTCACCGGCAAGCTGACCAAGTCGAAGTCTTCCTACGAGCATCCGCAGCCGCATGCCTGCTTCATCCAGGGCGTGCAGGACGACCTCGTCAACGAGGGCGGCATCATGGATTTGTGGGTGCGTGAGGCGCGCCTGTTCAAATACGGCTCCGGCACCGGCTCCAACTTCTCGTTCCTGCGCGGCGAAGGCGAAAAGCTGTCGGGCGGCGGCCGCTCGTCGGGGCTGATGAGCTTCCTCAAGATCGGCGACCGTGCCGCCGGCGCCATCAAGTCGGGCGGCACGACGCGTCGCGCCGCGAAAATGGTCATCGTCGACGCCGATCATCCCGATATCGAGGAATTCATCGACTGGAAGGTCAATGAGGAGCAGAAGGTCGCCTCGCTAGTCACCGGCTCGAAGATCGTCAAGAAGCACCTCGAAGCGATCATGAAGGCCTGCATCAACTGTGAAGGCAATGGCGACGATTGCTTCGACCCGGCGGTCAACACCGCGCTGAAGCGCGAGATCAAGGCGGCCAAGAAGGACGCGGTGCCGGAGAACTACATTTACCGCGTCATCCAGTTCGCCAAGCAGGGCTACACCTCGATGTCGTTCAAGACCTACGACACCGACTGGGATTCGGATGCCTATCTCACCGTTTCCGGCCAGAACTCCAACAATTCGGTGTCGCTGAAGGACGATTTCCTGCGCGCCGTCGAGCAGGACGGCGACTGGCATCTCACCGCCCGCAAGGACGGGAAGGTGCTGAAAACGCTGAAGGCGCGCGATCTCTGGGAAAAGATCGGCTATGCCGCCTGGGCGTCGGCCGATCCGGGCCTGCATTTCAACACGACGATGAACGACTGGCACACCTGCGCCTCGGCCGGTGCGATCCGGGCGTCCAATCCGTGCTCGGAATATATGTTCCTCGACGACACCGCCTGCAATCTGGCCTCGATCAACCTTCTGCCCTATCGCAACGCCGACGGCACCATCGACATCGCCGCCTACGAGCACACGGTGCGGCTGTGGACCATGGTGCTGGAAATCTCCGTCATGATGGCGCAGTTCCCGTCGAAGGAGATCGCCAAGCTTTCCTACGAGTACCGCACGCTCGGCCTCGGCTACGCCAATATCGGCGGCCTGCTGATGACCTCGGGCATTCCCTATGATTCCGACGAGGGCCGCGCCATCTGCGCCGCCCTCACCGCGATCATGACCGGCACCGCCTATGCCACTTCGGCTGAAATGGCCGCCGAGCTCGGCGCCTTCCCCGACTACGACCGCAATGCGCAGAACATGCTGCGCGTCATGCGCAACCACCGCCGTGCTGCCTATGGCGACAGGGACGGCTACGAGAAGCTCGCCGTCAACCCGGTGCCGCTGGTCGCCTCGGATCTCAGGCAGCAAGAGCTTGCCGACCATGCCAAGGCCGCCTGGGACCGCGCCATCGAGCTTGGCGAGGAGCATGGCTACCGCAACGCGCAGGCAACGGTGATCGCCCCGACCGGCACGATTGGCCTGGTGATGGATTGCGATACCACCGGCATCGAGCCCGACTTCGCGCTGGTAAAATTCAAGAAGCTCGCCGGCGGCGGCTATTTCAAGATCATCAACCGTGCGGTTCCGGAAGCGTTGCGCACGCTTGGCTATTCCGAGAGCCAGATCGCCGAGATCGAGGCCTATGCCGTCGGCCATGGCAATCTCAACCAGGCGCCTGCCATTAACCCCGGCTCGCTCAAGGCAAAAGGCTTCACCGACGACAAGATCGCGGCGCTCAATGCGGCGCTGAAGTCGGCCTTCGACATCAAGTTCGTCTTCAACCAGTGGACGCTGGGCGCCGAATGGGTGAAGGAGAATTTTGGCTTCACCGATGAGCAGCTCAACGATTTCTCGTTCGAGATGCTGCCGGCGCTTGGCTTTTCGAAGAAGGACATCGAGGCCGCCAACATCCATGTCTGCGGGGCGATGACGCTGGAAGGCGCGCCGTTCCTGAAGGCCGAGCACCTGCCGGTGTTCGACTGCGCCAGCCCGTGCGGCAAGATCGGCAAGCGTTCGCTGTCGATCAACAGCCACATCATGATGATGGCGGCGGCGCAGCCCTTCATCTCCGGCGCCATTTCCAAGACCATCAACATGCCGAACGACGCGACGGTGGAAGACGCCAAGGGCGCCTACATGCTGTCGTGGAAGCTGGCGCTGAAGGCCAACGCGCTCTATCGCGACGGCTCGAAGCTGTCGCAGCCGCTCAACGCCTCGCTGCTCGCCGATGGCGAGGAGGACGAGGACGAAGCCGTCGAGCAGCTGATCGCGGCACCGGCCGCGCAGCGCGCCGTTCAGGTGACCGAGAAGATCGTCGAGCGCGTCGTCGAGCGTCTCTACCGCGACCGCGAGAAACTGCCGAACCGCCGCAAGGGCTATACCCAGAAGGCGGTCGTCGGCGGCCACAAGGTCTATCTCAGGACCGGCGAGTTCGACGACGGCCGTATCGGCGAGATCTTCATCGACATGCACAAGGAAGGTGCGGCCTTCCGGGCGATGATGAACAACTTCGCCATCGCCATCTCGCTCGGCCTGCAATATGGCGTGCCGCTCGACGAATATGTCGAGGCCTTCACCTTCACCAAGTTCGAGCCGGCCGGCATGGTGCAGGGCAACGACGCGATCAAGAACGCCACGTCGATCCTCGACTACGTGTTCCGCGAACTGGCTGTCTCCTATCTCGGCCGCCACGATCTCGCCCATGTCGACCAGTCGGATTTCGACAAGACTGCACTCGGACGCGGCATCAACGAAGGCAAGGCGACGCCCTTCTCCAAGGGTCTCACCCGCGGTGCCTCGCCGGTCAAGCTGGTGTCGGGCATGGGTGCGGAGCCCAAGGGCTTTGCCGGCGCGGGCTCCGGAACTCCGTCCCGTACCGCCCCAACCGCCTTCTCCGGCTCCAACGTGCTGACGTTGAAGCCGGCCAGCGACGAAGCCATCGCCTACAAGCGCGACTACGAGGAGCGCGCCAGGGAACTGGTCGAGGACATCGTCTACGCGGAAGCGTCTGATCCGACGGAGCTGTTCACCGACGAGGCGGCGAAAGAAGCAGCCGAAGCCAAAGCGCTCGCCGCCAACCGGCGCCAGCAATCGCTGATGCAGGGCTACACCGGCAACGAATGCTCGGAATGCCATAACTTCACGATGGTGCGGAACGGGACGTGCGAGAAGTGCGATACTTGTGGGGCTACGAGCGGGTGTAGCTGACCTCGAAATTCTAACTCGTTGGACTTACAAGCCGGGCATAAACATGCCCGGCTTTTCTATTTCAGCAATTCGGAATAGATTGAAATGTTGGAAGATTGGGGGGAAATATGCGTGTACTAGGAATTGAGTTTAATGCCAGTTTCTTGAATTACGTCCTCTTGGACGTCGGCGAAGAAAATACAGAAATCCTAACCGTTAACAGACTGACCCTTGCTGCTACTCGATCAAAAGACGCCCTGAAGGCTTTCCAGGCAGCAGTACAGTCGATGTATAACGTTACCAAACCAGACCGAGTGGCTATTAAAACGAAACCGGAGAGGGGTGCCATGAGCGCCGGAGCTGCTTCTCTCAAAATGGAAGGAATTGCGTTGGCGAACGCTCCCTGCGAAGTAGAGTTCGTTTCTGCTCAAAAAATTGCAAAGCTCGAAATCTCTCCCCGCCTCGTCAAGAAATACTTAGAGCCTGCCTACAAGGCAGCTGCCTCACATAAACAGAAATAGAAATTTAATGTATCCCGAAGAGGTTGCAGCGGCACTTGAGCAACTTCAGGCTCACTACCGAGACATTGAAGCGCATCCGGAAGGATCCAACGGCTACGTATTCTTTGCCGTCAATCGAGTGACTGCAGTACCGGTAGCTATAAAATTCTATTTCGGTGCACCAGGAGAACGAAGACACGACGAACCAAACCTCTTGGCTCAGATACAATCTCCAAATGTCATTCCGATACATAACGCCCAAAATATATCCGACGAGTGGGCTTTCTTTGTAACACCACGCCATGTGGGCGGTACGCTCGACGCAGTGATCCAATCTCGTCCATCCGCGCATCGTGCAATTGATATTGCTTCCGGCATCTGCAACGGCGCGAGTGCTATTCACGCCAACGGCTTGATCCACCGAGATCTAAAACCCGCCAACATCGTGTCGGACGGCGGTATTCCGCTAATAGCCGACTTCGGAAGCGTCAGGCGGCTGGCCGAGGGAGAAGCAGACCTGCCGGCGTCCGGACACAGCGCCCTCTATCGTCCGCCCGAATCTTTCGAAACTGGAAGATACAGCTTGCTGGGCGACATTTATCAGATTGGGTTGGTGACTTACCAGCTTCTCGGCGGCAACCTTCCGTACGATCCAATGGCATACTTCAACAAGAAAGATTTTAAGGAATACGTTGAGCTCTCGGACGATTTTCAGAAGTCGCAGTTCCAGGACGGCGTGATCCATCGCCGAGCGGCATCAAGGGAACTCATGGACTTGAGAACCCTCCCACCGTGGGTACGGGGTATCGCAAAAAATGCCCTTCGTTCGATGACTCATCCCAACGTCAGCCAGCGGCTCAAGAATGCCGCTGATGTCGCGGCGGTCCTCACTCGCGTACGAGCCGACACGCTCGATTGGCAATGGGCCGATAATGTTGCAAGGCTTGAGCTTGCAGACCGCATCATAGAACTCCGGCGTACCGCCAATGGGCTTTATGAACCGCTGCAAGCGAAGGAAGGCCTGTTTCGGCGCATACCGTCGACGCCCAATGCGCCGCTTGGTGCATTGGTTGCCCAGGTAGTCTGATCAGCTTGGAGCCGACCGCCCTTACTCCGCCTCCGCCACCATCTGCCGTCCGCCAGTCCAGTCGCGCCACGCCCTCTCGTCGCCGTGGAAGACGTTGAGGTCGATGCGGCCTCTCACGCCGTGCGACAGGCCGGAGCCGGAATATTGCCAGAACAGCCATTTGCGGCCGGGATAGACTTTTGACGGGTGCGCCGCCACGGCGCGCAGCCAGAATGGATAATCGGGGAAGGCGCCGCGCAGGTTGTCGCGGTAGAAGTCGGGGGCGGTGTAGATGATCGGGCGCTGGCCGTAGTAGCGCTCGAGCTTGTCCATGAACACCTGCATCTTCTCCAGCACCTTTTGCCGCGACGGGCGGCGCTTGCAGCTGGATTCGCCGTTCCACTCGACGTCGATCACCGGCGGCAGCGCGCCCTCGACCCTCGGCACGTTGCGGATGAACCAGTCGGCCTGCTCGCCGGCGGTGCGGCACCAATAGAAGAAGTGGTACGCGCCGCGCTTGAGGCCGGCGGCGTCGGCATTGCGCCAGTTCCTGGTGAACATCGGGTCGAGATGGTCGCCGCCGTCGGTGGCCTTGATGTAGGCGAAATTGGCGCCCTGGGCGCGCAGCTTTCCCCAGTTCACATTGCCCTGCCAGCGCGAAACGTCGACGCCGTGGACGGCGAGGCGTCTGGGCGATGATGCCTTGCCGAAATTGATCGGCTTGGCATCGCGAAAACCGTAGCGCGTGACCGGCTCGGCAAGCATCGCTGGTGCTGCGCGTGTCGGCCGCTTCGGCGGCGATACCAGGGCAATTGGTTCGGCCGGCGGTTCGATGCTTTGGTCGGGCGCCGCCAAAGCAACCGGCTGCTCGTCCTGCTCCTGTTGCGCGAAGGCGGGCGCGGCGTCAGCTATCGCTGCCGAGGCGATCGGCGCGGGTGGCCGCACAACCGAGCTGGTGGTCTCGCTGGACGGCACTTGCAGCGCATCGACGCTGGAGGTCGACGTGCAGCCGGCAAGGCACAGCGCTGCGATCGAGAAGATGACGACGCCTGATAACCGCATCTGGACCTGTACGCAAAACACAACAGACCGAAGGCAGGACAACGCCGCCGGACAAACCAAGCTGGATTCCTAACAAGAAACTACCAACAAAGTTTGAATCGAATTGTTAGGGCTCTCGTCGAGACGTCGGCGGGACGGAGGCGCGCTATCCCTCCAACGTTTGGCCATGTCGCTGCCTCCGCTTGACAACTCATGGCATGAGATTAGTCTCTACTAATCTTACGGTGTAAGGCACTACTTGGGAGGAAGTTATGCAGCCCGCCGCCCTGTCAGAATTGCAGCCCTTAGTCACGCCGGAGCCACGCTCGCCCGCCATCGGGATCGACGAGATATCCGGCGATCTCAGCCGCGTCATCGAACGCGCTGAGGTCGATGCCTGGCTCGATCTCTATCGCGCCGCCCCGGCAGACTTTGCCGCAAGGCAAGGCCTAGCCATCGCCGAAGAGGGCGATCTCGTCTGGACCACCTGCACGACGATCCCGTTCATCCATTTCAACTGCGTCAAGAACCTTGGTGTCGATAGCGCGGCCACCGAGAGCCGGCTCGATACGCTTCTGAGGCATTATCGCGACGCCGGCATTCTGCGGCCCTGGTTCTACACCAACCCACACACCGAGCCCGCGACGCTCAGCTGCTGGCTCGAGGCGCGCGGCCTGCAGCGTCAGGGAGGCTGGGAACGCATCTTTCGCGACGCCACGCCGTTGCCAGCGGAGCCGCTTTTCCCGACGGAGGATGTCTCGGTCGAGCGGGTGACGCCGGCAACGGCAAGGGAATGGGCTGGGTTCATCGACAGCCAATACCGGTTGCCGACCTCACCGTGGTTACTGGCGCTGGCCGGCCGGCGCGGCTGGCGCCATTACATGCTGCGGCGGGACGGCGCGGTGGCGGCGGTGCGCTCGATGTTCATCGGCGCCGACGGCATGGCCTGGAGCGGCATCGACGCGCCGGTGCCCGGCATCATGGCGCCGAGCTTCGATCTCGATGCAATGCTCGGCGAAGCGATGGTGCGCGACGGACTTGCGGCCGGTGCAAAACTGTTCGTGGCCGATATCGAGGCGCCGCAAGCCGAACGCGACGGGCCGGCCTATCGCAACTATGCACGTCTCGGCTTCAAACTCGCTTATTTCCGCAGCCATTACAGTTATTTGCCGGCAAATTCCGGCTAACCGCTTCAAGACCCTAGCCGCACAGCCACAGCTTGTGGCAGGTCGTGGCCATCAGGTGGGCCGGCGGTACAAAACGATCGTTGACCGCCACATCATCGTCCGCCCGGCGGACCTTTTCTTCGAGCAGCGTGCGAAGTTCTGCCGGTTGCACGCGGTCGCGCTCCATCACCAGCTTGATCATCGGATCGCTCAAGAGTTCGTCCAGGGTGTTGATGCTGTCGTTCATTCCGTCGCCTCCTCGACTGCCGCCCGCACGCAATAGATAGGCAGCAATGATGGCCCGCCAATGACGCTTTGCCGGCTATCTCGTGTCGCTTTGGATTAAATTTTGTCCAGATTTCACCTCAAACCGGAGGTGGCGCGCCTTCATATTGCGGCAGGCCGTCGTCGATCTGCACCCAGGGCTGCTTCGAGGCGGTCCAGATATGCATCTCGGGCCTGAACACTGAGGGGTCATCGAGCGAGCCGGTGGTGACGCCGATGATGCCGGCGGAATCGCGCCGGGAAAACATCGTCGTGCCGCAGCGCGGGCAAAAGCCGCGCTTGAGATCGGGCGAGGAATTCACCATCGCCAGCGGTCCGTCGACCGTCACATCGTCGATACGGAACAGCATGCGCGCGTTGAAGGCGGCACCCAGCGCCTTCTGGCACAACCGGCAATGGCAGACGCGCTCATTGATCGGTGCTGCCTCGGCGCGGTAGCGCACCGCGCCGCACAAACACCCGCCCTGATACCCAGCCATCGCCCGTTTCCCTGCCTGTGAGGATAGGCGGCATACCTATCGATAGGCGCGGTAGCGTCAATTGAAAAGCTTTGATGGCGCCATCTATAGCTGTGATGCGACCGATACACGACTGGCCGATGCGCCGCGCCAAGGCCTCATTGACGAAATGCCGGCCGTCTCGCGGGAGACGGCCGGCAGACAATTGACTGCGTGTCAGTTCGTTTCGTTGACGACTTCGTCCCAGGTCTTGACCTTGGTCTCGCCATTGAGGAACGGCAGCGCGGCAGCTGTGAGCTCCGGCGCGAAGAACACATCGTAGTGGGTGCGGTTCGGCACGATCGCCAGGCGGTTCTGCGACAGGTTCTCGCGCATCCAGCCGGCGTCCTTCAATCCGCCGCCGAGCCTCTGGTAGAATTTGATCTCGTGCTCGGGCCGGTACATGTCGCTGTCGCCGAACACCAGCATCACCGGCATTTTCAGCTTCGGCACGTCGGCGGAATAATCGTAGTCCTTGCGCATATAGGCGCCAAGTTGATCGAGGAGTTTCGGAAAATCCTCCGGATGCGGCGCAACGGCGACGTAGGATTTGTACATCGGCGTGTCCTTCATCATGTCAGCCATCGCCGCGCCGACCTGTGCCTGCTGGCCACGCATCTCGGCATAGAAGCCGTCCGCGGCGTAGGGGGTCGAGACCAGCACCAGCCGGCGCACCGCCTCGGGATGCTGCACGGCCATGCGGAAGGCGACGCCGCCACCCAGCGAATAACCCATGACGTCGACCTTGTCGTAGCCGAGCGCCTTGACGATCGCCGCCATGTCGTCGCCCATCGCCTCCAGGCTGAGCGGCCGGTCGCCGAGTGCGGTGCGGCCATGGCCCTGCAGGTCGACGCCGATGACGGTGCGGTTTTCGGTAAGCTTCGGCAGGATCGGCGCGAACATATCCGTCGTGCCGAGCCCGCCATGCAGCAGAAGCAGCGGCTCGCCCTTACCATAGACGGCGTAATAATAGTTCAAACCGTTGATCGGCAGCAGGCCGGATTTTTCCGGCTTCGGCAATGTTGCGGTTGCGGTCGTCATGGCGGGCTTGGCCTCCTCAGCGTTGATGGTGCCCGGCGCCGCAAACAGCGCGGCGGCCGAAGCGAAAATGGCGAAAAATATCGATCTGGACATGTCAGTCTCCCTCTCCCGTTTGCATCAAAGTCGCTTTGCGACTTCCTCGAGCTGTTCGGCGCACTGGCCCCAGCCCTCGTGAAAACCCATTTTCTCGTGCTGTTCGCGGTCGGCGACCGACCAATGCGCAACCCGGGCGACGTAGCGGGTCTTGCCCGTGCCCTCGTCCTCGAGTGTCACAATGCCGGTCATGAACGGTTTGGCGGAAGGCTCCCACGCCTTGGTATAGGCATCGGTGAAGACGAGCTTCCTGCCCGGCACGACTTCGAGGAAGACGCCGGGGTTCGCAAACTCGTTGCCGTCGGGACCGGCCATGACGACCAGGCTGGTGCCGCCGGCGCGAACGTCCATCTCAGCGCGCGGCGTCGTCCACGGCTTCGGCGCAAACCATTGCGTCAACAGCTTCGGCTCGGTCCAGCAGCGATAGACGTTCTCGCGCGGTGCATCGATGATGCGGGCGAGAACCAGCTCGCGGTCGGAGTTGGGGGCGATGTCGAGCTTGGTGGTCATGGTGTTTCCTCACATGTCGGGTTTGGCTTTCGTGTCTAGGACGAACCGACAAGACGCAAGCCGACACGGTCCACGAGAAAAAATCCGCGGAACCGGAGATTCGAACGACGGAACCGAGTGGCTTCAGTGGCGCTTGGCTTGCACCAGATAGGCGTCGATCTCAGTCTCGCCGAGCCACTTGGCCGCTTCGAGCCGATGCAGGCCTTCGACCAGGATATGGCGCTTGCCGTCATGGCGCACCTGGATCGGCGTATTCATGCCGTTTTCCAGAATGTCCTCGGCAAGATGGCGGACGGTCTCGGGATGCAGCGTCTTCTTGCGCGCGGTCGGCACGTAAATGTCGTTGACCCTAACCTTTTGCACTCTCAGCATATCGGCTCCCGTGGCGGACAAGGCCGCGTTTTGTGAGATAGTCTGTTTGTCCGGCAAGGCCAAGGGAGCAGCCCGGCGATGACTGGCCCGATCGTTTCCAATTGACGCTTGGCCGGCGGATGGCCGAAATGGCGGCCTTCGACCTTAGCGGTGTCCATGAACCATCTGCCGACCGAGTTTCCCGATTTCGGACTGACGCCGGAGCAGCGACGCCAGGCGGTGCGCAGCCATTACTGGGAATGGCCGGGTATGGATGGCGGGCGCGGCGAAATCTGGTGCTACAGCGACCGTTTTTCCTACCACCCCGGCGAGATGGTGGCGCTGCATGTCAGCTCGACGGCCGCCAGTTTCGGCATCGCGATCGTCCGCGACGGCGGTACGGAAACGACGATATTCGAAAGGACCGGGATCGCGGCGCGCTGGCAGGATACGCCTGATCAGTGTTCGGTCGAGGGCTGCGGCTGGGAAGCATCGTTCGAATTTTGCATCGGCGACGACTGGCCGTCCGGCGCCTATCGCGTCACGCTTGAAGCCGACGCTCGCGACGGCAAGCCGATCCGCTACCACCATCTTTTCATCGTCGCGCCGCAGCCCGGCAAGAAGCTTGGTCGCGTGCTGCAGGTCGCGGCCACCGGCACCTGGCTCGCCTACAACACATGGGGCGGTTCCAACCATTACGAAGGCATCACCGGGCCAGGCCGCGACCAGTATGCACGAATAGTGTCGACGCAGCGGCCTTGGTGCCGCGGCTTCGTCGTGCTGCCCAGGGACGCGCCGCGCGTGCCGCTCGAAGTCGCCGTGCCGCCGAAAACCGTGCCGCGCTATCCGCATATGGAATGGGCGTTTGCCACCGGCCATTCGAAGAAATACGCCTCGTCCGGCTGGGCAAGCTATGACAGCCATTTCTTCCGCTTCGCCGAGCGTGCCGGCTACGCCGTCGATCTTGCCAGCCAGCACGATCTGCATTTTTCGCCCGACATTCTCGACGGCTACGACTGCGTCGTCTTCGTCGGCCACGACGAATACTGGACCTGGGAGATGCGCGATGCGGTCGACACCTATGTCGAGCGCGGCGGCCAAGCGGCGCGCTTCGCCGGCAATTTCATGTGGCAGACCAGGCTGGAGGACGAAGGCCGCCGGCAGGTCTGCTACAAATACCGCGCTCGCGCAGAGGACCCGGCCTATCGCGGCGGCGATATAAGGCGCGCCACCAATTCCTGGGAAGCGCCGGAAATCGGCCGGCCGGGTGCGGCGACCTTCGGCCTCAACGCGACAAGAGGCGTCTATGCGGGCTGGGGCGGCTGCGCGCCGCGCGGCGTACGCGGCTTTCCGGTCTACCGGCCTGAGCATTGGGCGTTTGCCGGCACCGGCATCTACTATGGCGACCTGCTCGGCGCCGACAGCCATGTCTATGGCTACGAGGTCGACGGGCTCGATTTCGAGATCCGCGGCGGCCTGCCCTACCCCACGCCCGACAGCGGCGCACCGGACGGCCTGCAGGTGCTCGCGGTCGGCATGGCTGCCCAGGTCGAGGAAAGCGCCGACATTCCGTTCGAGGACCAGTTCCTCGGCGACGAGGACGGTCGCTTCACCGCCGAAACGCTGTTCGGCGAGGCAAGCGACGCCAATCTCGACAAGGTCAAACGCGGCAACGGCATGATCGTCAATTTCCCGCGCGGCAAGGGCGAGGTGTTTCACGCAGGAAGCTGCGAATGGGTCGCCGGCCTGCTAAGGCAGGACGCGATGGTCGAGCGCGTCACCAGAAATGTCCTCGACCGCTATCTTGGAAAGCCATGACATGCTGAAGCCCCCTGTCCCGGAAGCCCGCGAAGCCTCGCATCTGTTTTATCTGTCCAGCCTGCGTCGGCCGCTGATCGACCGCGCCGAAGGCATCTACATGTGGACGCAGGATGGCCGCCGCTTCATCGACGGATCGAGCGGGCCGATGGTCGCCAATATCGGCCACTCCAACCGCAACGTGCTCGACGCGATGAAACGGCAGATGGACCGCGCCACCTTCGCCTACCGCCTGCATTTCGAGAACGAACCGGCCGAGGAGCTCGCGCGGCAACTGGCGGCCAAACTCCCCGAGGGCCTGGACCGCATCTTTTTCGTCTCCGGCGGCTCGGAGGCAACGGAATCCTGCGTCAAGCTGGCGCGGCAATGGGCGGTCGCCACCGGCCAGCCCAGCCGCTGGAAGGTGATCACGCGTTTTCCGTCCTATCATGGCGGCACGCTGGGTGCGCTCGCCGTCACCGGCGACGATACGCTGGCCGAAACATTTGCGCCGATGATGCAAGTGATGCCGACCGTGCCGGCGCCCATCGCCTGGCGCGACCGCGACAATCTTTCGATGGAACAGCGCGGCATCCGCTATGCCGACATGCTGGAGGAGAAGATTCTCGCCGAGGGGCCGGACAGCGTGCTCGCCTTCATCATGGAGCCGGTCGGCGGCGCTGCCACGGCAGCACTGGTGGCGCCGGACAGCTACTATCCGCGCATCCGCGAGATCTGCGATCGCTACGGCATCCTGCTCATCCATGACGAGGTGATGAGCGGCGCCGGTCGCACCGGAAAATTCCTCGGCGGCGACCACTGGAACTGCAAGCCCGACATCGTTGCGCTGTCGAAGGGGCTGGGCTCGGGCTACGCGCCGCTCGGCGCGCTGGCGGCACCTATGCGGCTGGTGCAGCCATTGCTCGCATCGGGCGGCTTCCAGCATGGCCATACCTATGCCGGCAACCCGCTCGCCTGCGCCGCCGGGCTCGCCGTGCTCGGCGAGATGGACCGTCTCGGCCTGATCGCCAATGCGGCCGATATGGGCAAGCTTTTGATGGACGAGCTGAAGGGATTGGCGAAGCGGTTTCCGTTCATCGCCGACGTCCGCGGCAAGGGCCTGCTCACAGGTGCCGAAATGGTCGCCGACCCAGATACGCTGAGGCCGATCGAGCCGGCAAAGAAGGCCACCCAGCGGCTGCTCGACCTCGCCTATGAGCGCGGACTGATCATCTACGGACGCAAGGTCAAGGGCGGCGTCGACGGCGACAATTTCATGGTCGCGCCGCCGATGATCGTCACCGCCGCGCAGATCGGCGAGATCGTAGCCATCATCGGCGACTCGCTCGAAGTGCTGGCCGGTGAACTCGACCTGCCGGTCGAAGGCTGAGGGGCGAACCATGGCGCCGCGAAAAATCGTTATCACCTGCGCCGTCACCGGGTCGGTGCACACACCATCGATGTCGCCGCATCTGCCGGTGACGCCGGACCAGATCGCCGCCGACGCGATCGCCGCCGCCGAAGCCGGTGCCTCGATCCTGCATCTTCACGCCCGCGACCCCAAGGATGGAAGGCCGACCGCCGACCCCGAGGTGTTCATGCAGTTCCTGCCGCGCATCAAGCAGGCGACCGACGCAGTGATCAACATCACCACCGGTGGCTCCTCGCTGATGACGCTCGACCAGCGGTTGGCCGCCCCGCTCAGGGCGGAGCCGGAAATGTGCTCGCTCAACATGGGCTCGATGAATTTTGCGCTGTTCCCCATGCTCGAGCGGCCGCGGGAGTGGCAGCACGAATGGGAGCCGAAGCTGCTCGAGGCGACCCGCGACACGATCTTCAAGAACACCTTTGCCGACATGGAGACGGTGCTTGAGAAGCTTGGGCGTGGTTGCGGCACGCGCTTTGAATTCGAGTGCTACGATGTCGGCCACCTCTACTCGCTGGCGCATTTCCGCGACCGCGGGCTGGTGTCGGGACCGCTGTTCATCCAGTTCGTGTTCGGCATCCTCGGTGGCATCGGCGCCGATCCCGAAAACCTGATCCACATGAAGCGCATCGCCGACAAACTGTTCGGCGACAGCTACCAGTTTTCGGTGCTGGCCGCCGGACGCCATCAGATGCCGATGATCTCGATTGCGGCGGCGATGGGCGGCAATGTCCGCGTCGGGCTGGAGGACAGCCTCTACGACGGGCGCCAACTGGCCAAGTCCAATGCCGACCAGGTCCGCCGTATCCGCAGCGTGCTCGACGGGCTGTCGCTGGACGTCGCGACGCCGGCCGAGGCGCGGCAGATGCTGGCGCTCAAGGGCGGCGACCGTGTGGCGTTCTGATGGTTGCGCTCCGGCACACCCCCCTCTGGCCTGCCGGCCATCTCTCCCTCAAGGGGAGAGATCGGCAGCTTCGATCTCGCTGCCCACCCTGCAACGTTGGTGAATGGCGAAACCCGGCGCGACATCCAATCTCCCCCCTTGAGGGGGAGATGTCCGGCAGGACAGAGGGGGGTGCCTGGGCGCCCTGCCTGCCGTGAGTACGCCATCCACAAACGTGCTTATCCGCCCCGGCCGGGTGGAGGACGTCGAAACCATCCACGCCGCACTCCTACGGCTCGGCGCGCATGTCGGCGCACATCAGGAGATCACCTCGACAGCTGCGGATCTCCGCACCTATGGCTTTGGCGAAAAGCCTGCCTTCTCGACCTTGATCGCCGAAGTCGGCGGCGAATTTGCCGGGCTTTGCCTGCATTTTCCGATCTTCTCGACATGGATGGGACGAGCCGGCGTCTATGTGCAGGACCTCTACGTCGAGGACCGGTTTCGCGGCCGCAGGATCGGCGAGCGCCTGCTGCGCCGGGTGGCGGCGCAGTGCCGGAAGGCAGGCGGCGTCTATCTCAGGCTGTCCGTCGATACCGACAACGAGACCGCCAAGGCTTTTTACGAACGGTTGGGCATTGCCTGGTCGAGCTACGAGCAGGTGCAGAAGATCGTCGGCGACGCCTTTTTCGCCTTCGCCGATGCACCGGAGGAGCCAACATGAAAGCCTTCTATGCCGAAGAACAGAAGCGCCACGACCCGAAGGCGTTCCTCTCAAGCGGCGCGCCGCAGCCCAATCCGGAAAAGCCGGAACGGGTCGAGCGATTGCTAGCCGGCGCAAAGGCTGCCGGCTGCACGATCGAACGGCCGCGGGATCACGGGCTCGGCCCGATTGCGGCGGTGCATACGCCCGAATATCTCGATTTCCTCCAGCATATCTTCGCGCGCTGGCAGCGCATCGAGGGTGCCTCTGCCGAGGTCATTCCCAACATCCATCCGATCGCGCGGCACGGCTCCTATCCTGCCTCGGCAGTCGGCCAGGCCGGCTACCACATGGCCGACACCGCCTGCCCGATCTCCGGCGAGACGTGGCAGAGCGCACTGTGGAGCGCCTGGAGCGCGGTTGAAGCAGCCGAGGCGGTGATGTCGGGCGTGCCTTCAGCCTATGCGCTCTGCCGTCCGCCCGGCCATCACGCCTTTGCCGAGGTCGCCGGCGGCTTCTGCTTCATCAACAATTCGGCGGTCGCCGCACGGGTTCTGCGCAAGCAAGCGGCGCGGGTGGCGATCCTCGACGTCGACCTGCATCACGGCAATGGCACGCAGGGCATCTTCTATGCCCGGCCGGACGTGCTCACCGTGTCGCTGCATGCCGACCCGGTGCGCTTCTATCCGTTTTTCTGGGGCCATGCCGACGAGCGCGGCGAAGGCGCCGGCCTCGGCTACAATCTCAACCTGCCGCTGCCGCGCAAATCCGGCGACGCCGCATTCCTCGAAGCACTGGACGTGGCTTTCCAGCGTATCCGCGCCTTTGCGCCAGAAGCGCTGGTGGTGGCGCTCGGCCTCGACGCCTTCGAGGGCGATCCGTTCGGTGGGCTGTCGGTGAGCACGCCCGGTTTCTCGCGCATTGGCGAGGCCATCGCCGGTCTCGGCCTATCGACAGTCATCGTCCAGGAAGGCGGCTATCTCTGCGACGAGCTCGGCGACAATCTCACCGCCTTCCTCACCGGTTTTGGCGGCGCCCACAAGCGATGATCGGCCCGCGAGGCGCGCTCAGGATCGTTCCTGCCTCAGCATGGCGACAACGCGGTGCACACTCTCCAGCGTCTCGTCGATCTCGGCTGAAGTGTTGTAATGAGCGATGCCTATGCGCACGACGCCCTGGTCGGCCGGAATGCCGAGCTGGTGCACAATCTCCCAGGCGTAGTTGTGGCCGGACCATAGGAAGATGTTTTCCGCATTCATCTGCCGCACGATCGCCTCCGGCACGATGCCTTGGACGGTGAAGGACACCGTCGGCACGCGCTCATTGATCCGCTTCGGATCGGTGATGCCGTGGATGGTCAGGCCGGCAATATCCGACAGACCGTCGATCAGCCGTTGCGCCAGCGGGTTCTCGTAAGCGATCGACAATTCGAAGGCCTTGGTTATTTTCTGGCGGCGCGATGCTTGATCGCCGGCCGCCGCGCCCAGCTCGGCAAGATAATCGACCGCCGCCGACAGGCCGGCCATCAATTCAATTTGCGGCGTGCCGAGCTCGAAGCGCTCCGGCAAGGCATTGGACGAGCAACGGCATTTGTACGGCTTCAGCGCATCGACGACGTCCAGCCTGCCCCACAAAATTCCCATATGTGGGCCGAAGAACTTGTAGGCCGAGCAGATCAGGAAATCACAGCCGAGATTTTGGACGTCGATCAGGCCATGCGGGGCGAACTGCACGGCATCAACGTAGACCAACGCACCGGCCTGCCTGGCAGTGCGGGTCAACGCCTTCACCCGGTTGATCGACCCCGGTGAGATTGCTGGCGTAGTTGAGCGCGATGAGCCGCGTCCTCTCGGAAAGCAGCGCGGCGAGCGCCGCCTCCTCGATCTGCCAGCTCTGCTGGTCGAAAGGTAGCCAGCGCACGACAAGGCCAAGGTCTTCAGCCAGTTGCAGCCAGGGTGAGATGTTGCCCTCATGGTCCATGCGGGTGAGGATGATCTCGTCGCCGGGTTTCATCGTACGGCCAAGCGTTCGCGACATGTGGTAGGTCAACGTCGTCATGTTGGCGCCGATGATGATTTCCCGCGGACTTGCCGCGCCAAGGAAATCCGCCATCGCCAGATGGGCCTCGTCGACGATGTCTTGTGCCGCGATGGTGGTCTCGAAGAAGCCGCCGAGATTGGCATTGGTGGTCAGCAGGCAGCGTGACACCGCGTCCGCCACCGCCTGCGGCACCTGCGTGCCGGCAGGATTGTCGAGATAGATGCGCCTGCGGCCCTTGTCGGTCAGCGACAAGGCCGGAAATTTTGCGCGCACCGCGTCGATCCGGAAGTCCATGGCTGTTCCCCTCCCCTTATGATCATCGGACGATCACGTCTCGACGCCTCACGGGCACGGATTGCCGACGCGCTGGTGGATCGCATCGACGGCTTTCTGCATGTCCTCGGTCCAGACCACGTTGGCGGAAGAGAGCGCCATTTCGAGTTGCGAAATGGTGGTGGCACCGATGATGTTCGAAGTGACCAAGGGCCGGTTCGAGACATAGGCATTGGCAAACAGGGCCGGCTCCATGCCGAAGGTGCGCGCCAACCGGTTGTATTCGAGCTGCACTTCGGCAGCATTCGGCGTCTCGTAGCGCTGGCCGCGGTTGAACAACTGCGAGCGCGAGCCCTGCGGCCGCGCGCCATGATCGTATTTGCCGGTCAAATAGCCTTGCGCCAGCGGCGAATAGGCAAGCAGCGACACCTGCTCGCGCTCGCAGACTTCGGCAAGGTTCACCTCGAAGGTGCGGTTGACGAAATTATAGGCGTTCTGCAACGAGACGACGCGCGGGCCGAGGCCCTTGTCGGCTTCGGCAATGAAACGCATGACGCCCCAGGAATTCTCGTTCGACAGGCCGAAGTGGCGGATCTTGCCGGCCTTCACCAGCTCGTCGAACACACCAAGCGTCTCGGCGATCGGCGTCTCGCCCTCCGGCACGCCGGCGGCATCGGAGCGTCGCGGCACGGCGCCGATGCGGTTCGGATTGGCGCCCCACGGTACGTCGCGTTCCGGCCAATGGATCTGGTAGAGATCGATGTAATCGGTGTTGAGCCTGGCGAGTGACTTATCAATAGCGTCGAAGATGTCGGCGCGCACCAGCTTCGACGGGCGGTCGCCGCGAAACCAGGTGTTGGCGGTGCGGCCAACCACTTTCGAGGCGATGATCACCTGGCCGCGATTGCGCTTCTCCTTCATCCAGTTGCCGATGATTGTCTCGGTGCGGCCCTGCGTCTCGGCCTTGGGCGGGATCGGATAGAGTTCGGCGGTGTCGATGAAATTGACGCCGCGCGCAAACGCCAAATCCATCTGAGCGTGACCGTCCGCCTCGGTGTTCTGCTGGCCCCAGGTCATCGAGCCGAGGCAGATCTGCGACACGAAAAGATCGGTCTGGCCGAGGCGGCGTTTGTGCATGGAGGTTCTCCGGCGGGAATTTTGCGCGGCTGCGCGAGGAGGAAGCAATAGCATACAGGAAAGCGCCGGCCGCTTCCAAGCCCGCCGCCGGCAGGCCAGGCGACTTTCCCAGGATGCCGGCGAACGGGGTTTATCCCCACGGCCAATAAAAAGCCGGACTGCATGTGCATGCAGTCCGGAAGTTCGCCAGGAATGGCGAGGAAAAACCGGCCAAATGCCGGCACTGACGCATACGGTCGAAGTGCCGCAGAAGTTTCGCCGGACCAGCCGAATTATGTCAAAAAAGATCGGGGCAGCATGGCTGCCATGCGAATGCTGCACTGCACAATCGTCATGATCCGCCTATATTGAAGGCCGCGGAGGTTTCAATAGAGGGGCTTGAATCATGGGATTCTTCACTGAAATGTTCGCCCGTCCGCGTCCGCGGGAACAGCTGCGCTATCGCGCGGCACTGGCGCTACTCCATTCGATGAGCAATGCCGATCGCGCCGATATCGGGGTCAAGCCGGCCGATTTCCCACGCATCGCCCGGGAAATGTCCTTGCGCTAAACAGTGCACCGCGAGATATCCCGGCGCGGCCGGGATATCTCCTGAGCGAATCTCAACGCAATCCGAGGAAGATCGACTTGCCCAATGGCACGCCGTTGTGGCGCAGGATGTCATAGGCAGTGGTCAGGTGGAAATAGAAATTGGGCATGGCGGCATGCAACAGATACTGCATTCCTGGCATCGAAACCTCGCGTCCCGCAAGCCTCAGTTCGACCATCCTGTCATCTGAACCATCGAATTCGGCCGCCGAAAATGTCGCGAGATGAGCCAATGTCTTGCTAAGGCGGGCCTGCAGATCGGCGAAGCTCGCCTCATTGTCCTCGTATTTTGGCACCTCACGCCCGGCCAGCCGCGACGGCGCGCCCTTGGCGTGATCGGTGGCAATCTGTACCTGCCTGGTCAGGGCGAACATGTCCGGCGCCAGCCTCGCCGTGAGATACACCTGCGGATCGATCTTCCGGTCAGCCGCATTTTGCTCGGCAATGCTCAGGACGTTGGCCAGTGCCTTCAGCCTCGCCGAAAATACCGGCACGGATGCTTCATACATTGATATGGTCACAAGAAATCTCCACGCGGCCCGACTGCCGACGGCGAGAGGTAGCGCTTTCGCACGCGATTGTTCAAGCGTCACCACGTCGCCGCAATCGATATGATAGGATTTTTCATCGAGTGGAGGTTCCCGATGAGACGCGCCCTTTTCGCAACGGCCGCTTTTATCTCTCTTGCCGGCCAATCGGCGCTCGCCGCAGACGCGCCTTATATCGACGACAGGTCGAATGCCGAAGCGGTCATCCGGTCGCTTTATAGTGCCATCAGCCGGCACGAATTCGCGCGCGCCTGGGACTATTTCGGCGACACCAAGCCGGCCAAGGATTTCAACTCCTTCGTCAAAGGCTATGACGGCACCGACACGGTCGACGTAAAAACCGGTGGTGTGTCCGAAGACGGTGCTGCCGGCAGTATCTACTACAGCGTTCCGGTCGCCATCCGGGCGACAGCCAAGGACGGCAGCGAAAATGTCTTTGCCGGCTGCTATACGCTGCGCCAGATCAACGCCTCGATCCAGGAACCGCCATTTCGCTCGATCTTCATCGACAAGGGTGCGCTGAAACCGTCAAAGGCCGATTTCGAGGATGCCGTGCCGGCAAGCTGCGGCGAAGGACCGCCGCCGCCGAAGAAGGACGCAGCGCTTGAGCAGGCCAACAGAGCGTTTGCCACGACTTATGGCGACCAGTGCGACAAGGATCTTTTGGCGCAGGAGCCGGACATTTTCTCGATCCACTATAAGGACAAGGATGCGGCTGCCAGTGATCCCGAAAGGGAAACGCGGCTTTTCCACTTCTCCTGCTCGGCCGCGGCCTATAACGAAAGCTCTATTTATTACATGAGCGACGACGTGCTCGGCGTCAGGCAATTGCAGTTCGCCGAACCCGAAATGGACATTCGCTACGAAAACAACGACAGCGAAGGCAAATTGCTGGGCATGACCATAGTTGGCTTCCAGACCTCCGGCTGGGCAACCAATTCCGATTACGACGAAGAGACCAAGACGATCGCTACGTTCAACAAATGGCGTGGCATCGGCGATGCCTCTTCATCGGGGACATATCTGTTTCGCAACGGCGATTTTTCCCTGGTCCAGTACGACGTCGACGCGTCTTACGACGGCGAGGAAAATCCGCAGACGGTCGTCGACTACAACACCGCGCCCTAGGGGGCCTTCGATAACATCCAGTTGAGTGTACCCCGCCAGTCGGTCATGCGGATTGGCGTGCCATGCGTGCCAGTTTCAAAACGGACGAAGCGGGTCGGATAGGTTCTCGATTTGGCTAGGATCGATCGGAAGAAGCCTTCCTGTTTCTCGATTGGAAACACCGGGTCCTTGCTACCCTGGCCGAAGAAGACCGGCACACGACGCTTGAATGCGGGGCTTGAGAAGAAACTCTCATCCCACAGCGAGCCGAGCAGCAGCAGCCCGTCGATGCGCCCGCCGGTGTCCTTGCGATCGGCCAGCTTCCAGCATAACGAACCGCCCATCGAGCCACAGGCGACGAAGATTTTTGCGCCCGGCGACTGCTCGGCATAGTGGCCGATCAACGCAGCGATCTGGGCGGCACCGGTGTCGCCGAAGTCGGAAAAATCCGGCGACAGATAGAGGCCGCCATTGCCGGCCATCAGGTTCTTGATGCGGTTGAAATTGCCGCCGAAGGTGATGTCGTCGGTGCCCTGCTTACGGCTGCCGCCCTGCCCGTGCAGGTAAAGCACGATGATGCTGGCGCCCCCGACTTTGCCGACGGCAATGTGGCGGACATCTCCAGCGTCGGTCTTCAGCAACAGATCCTGCTGCACCTTGCGCACGCCGGTATCGGTGTATTGCGCGTGCACACGACGCTCAGGCACTTCGTCACGGGCGTTGATGTCGCGCAACTCACGATAGTCGATGACCGTATAGGCGCCGTTGTTTTCGGATGAGAGCGTCGCCGGATAGGCGAACAGATCATCCTTGAAGGGTTTGAGTTCGAGAGCGTTGGCGTAGGCGGCACAAGAGAGCGACAAAAGAATCGCGATCAGCAGGGCCGGGAGGCCAGAGGGGGGCAAGCGGAACCGGAAGCAAGAACGAAAGGCCATCCCGCAGCCATGCGTTTTTCGGCTTCGGTTTGTCAATCCTGCAGCACGCCGCCGGCGCTTTCCAGCGCCTCGCGCGTGTCGACATCGACGGCCGCCCCTTCGCCGATCTCGACATCGATGACGTCGAGCCCTTCGGCCTCGACCAGATGACGGGCACCGGTATCGCCTTCGAGGTGAGCGATGGCGGCGAACAGCGAGCGCGGCAGCAGCACCGGGTTGCCGCGCCGGCCATTATGAGAGGCGCGCACCACCGATCGCCCTTCGGACTTGCGGAACGCCTCGATCAGCCTGTCGAGGTCGGCCGAGGCGACGCCGGGCATATCGCCGAGGACGATCATGGCGCCGGCGGCGTCGCCAGAAACCTTGGCGATGCCTGCCTTCAGCGACGAAGACAGACCCTCGGCGAAATCCGGATTGTCGGCGAAGGTCACATCCATGCCCGACAGTGCGCTGCGCACGCGCTCGCGCTGGTGGCCGGTGACGACGATGGTGGCCGCGGCTTTCGAACCGACCGCGCGTTCGGCGGTGCGGCGGACCAGGGGCTTGCCGTCGAACAGCGCCAAAAGCTTGTTCGGCCCGCTCATGCGGCTGGAGCGGCCGGCCGCCAGAAGCACCGTCTCGACCCTTGGTTCGGCTTTGGCCGGCAGCGGCTCGCGCGGCTGCGGCCGCGTCGGAATTTCCATCAGCAGCCCGCCAACGCCCATGCCGGCAATATCCCTGGCGGTCACGTCGAGACCAGCAATCAGCCGGTCGAGCACCCAGTCGAAGCCGTTCTCCTTGGGGCTACGGGCGCAACCGGGCGCACCGATGATGCGCTTGCCGCCTAGATTGCCGAGCACCAGCAGATTGCCAGGATCGACCGGCATGCCGGCGCGAATGACGGTGCCGCTTGCCCGTTCGATGGCGGCGGGCACGACGTCGCCGAAATCGGCCATCGCCGAGGCGCCGAAGATCACCACCATATCGTTGTCGCGGATCAGCGAGGCGGCAGCCTCGGCGACGGGGCTGACCTCATGCGGGGTTCGACGCTCCGTCGTCAGCCGGCTGCCCGAACGCGCCAGGCGCGCTTCGGTGACGCGCAGCGTCTTGTCGAGCACGCTCGGCTTGATGCCGGGCAGCACCGTCTGGATGACGCCGACGCGCACCGGCTGATAGGCGTTGACCGCAAAAATCTCGCCCTCGGCGCAGATCCTTGCCACCGCATCGACCAAAGCGAAGGCGACCGCAAACGGAATGATTTTCACCGTCGCAACCATCTGACCTTTTTCGACCGGCGCATGCTGCGCCAGCGTGGCGATGGTAATCGTCGGATCGACGGCATTGATGGCGTCGATCATCGCCGCGTCGACGGTGAATATGCCGGCAGCCTGCGCGTGGAGGTTGACCCTGCCGGTCGCAGCGCGCTTCGCCTCGATGTTGCGATGGATCATATATGCGGCGAGCTTTTCGGCCGCGGCATCCTCGCTGAGATCATCGGGCGCCAACACCGCCGCGACGACCTCGGAAATCCCGGAGGCCTTCAACAGGGACACATCCTCGGCGCTTAGCCTGTGCGCCTTGCGGAAGCGGCGCTCTCCGGCTGTGGTGGCGTGCGCCAGCACTGCCCCTTCGGCCGCATCGATCGGAACGGGACCAAATTTCACGCGACCGCGCCTTTGGATTCGAGGCCGCGAGAGCGAAAGGCGTGGATCGCTTGCGCCAACACCGCGACGGCGATCTCGGCCGGGCTGGCAGCCCCAATGTCGAGGCCGATCGGTGCATGAATGCGGGCGATCTGGTCGGCGGTCGCGCCCAAGGCCAGCAAGCGTTCGACGCGTTTCGCATGGGTCTTGCGACTGCCAAGCGCCCCGACATAGAAGCAGTTGGCGTCGAGCGCCGCCTTCAGCGCGAAATCGTCGATCTTCGGATCATGAGTGAGGGCAGCCAGCGCGGTATAGCCGTCGAGCGGCTGACGCTTCAGGACATCCTCCGGCCATTCGGCATGCAGCGCGATGTCGGGAAAGCGGTCGGACGTGGCAAACGCCGTGCGCGGATCGATGATCTCGACGGGATAGCCGGCGATCCTGGCCATCGGTGCAAGCGCCTGGCTGATGTGGACGGCGCCGATCACCACCAGGCGTGGCTGCGGCAGATGTGCGTTGAGGAAGAAGGCCCGTCCCTCAGCTTCGACCGACCCGGAATTGCCGGTGCGGAATGCCTTGGCGATGGCTGCCCCGAGTTCGCCGGCAACCTGGTCGCCCTCGCGCACGATACGGTCCCGGCCGTCACCAAGATCGGTTACCAAAATCGCCGCGCGGCGGGCACGACGTTCGGCGTTGAGTGTCTTCAGCGCGTAAGGATCCATCGACAATCAGCCCAATCTTTCGACATAGACCTTGATGCGGCCGCCACAGGACAGGCCGACCTGCCACGCAGTCTCATCGGCGACCCCGAACTCCAGCATCTTCGCCTTGCCGCTATCGATGACGTCGATTGCTTCGGTCACCACTGCGCCTTCGACGCAGCCGCCCGAAACGGAGCCATGGAAATTGCCTTCGGTGTCGATGACCAGATGGCTACCGACCGGCCGCGGTGCCGAACCCCAGGTTTCGACCACGGTGGCAATGGCGACGTCCTTGCCCTCCTTCATCCAGCCCTCCGCGATGATCAGCGGGTCGCGGGCTTCATCGAGATAGACACTGTGTTCCATGATTTTCTCCCTGGGAGACATGTGGTTATGCGACGCGCTTCGCGCCAGCCTGGATCCACCGGCGCGGGTCGACCGAACGCACCGAATTCTTGTCCAGCGACGCACAGAGATCGGCGAGCGCGTCGAGATTGTGCACCGAACGGAATTCGTCGACATGCGGCAGCATCGCCCTGACGCCGCGGGCGCGCGCCTCGAAGCCGTCGAAGCGCAGCAGCGGGTTCAGCCAGATCAGCCGCCGGCAGGATTTATGCAGCCGTTCCATTTCCTCCGACAGGCCGGCGACCTCGTCGCGCTCCAGCCCATCGGTGATCAGCAGTACCACCGCGCCTTGCCCCAGCACGCGGCGCGACCAAAAACGGTTGAATTCTGCCAGCGTATCGCCGATGCGCGTGCCGCCCGACCAGTCCTTTACCGCGGCAGAACAGTCGGCGAGTGCGGCATCGGGATCGCGATGCCGCATCTGGCGGGTCAGATTGGTAAGCCTGGTGCCGAAGACGAAGGCGTGCACGCGCCGGCGCTTTTCCGTCAGCGCATGCAGGAAATGCAGGAAGATCCGCGTGTACTGGCTCATAGAACCGGAAATGTCGGCAAGCACCACCAGCGGCGGATGGACTTCGCGGGGCGAGCGGAATTTAGGCAGGATCAACTCGCCGCCGGTGCGCGCAGCCGAGCGCATCATGGCGCGCGGATCGATACGGCGGCCATGCGCATCGGCTTTGAAACGCCGCGTCCGAACCATGTCGAAGGGCAGCCGCAACTGGGCGATCGCTATCCTGGCGTCGGCCATCTCGGCGGCGTTCATCTGGGCAAAATCCTTGCCTCTCAGCACCTCGTTGCCGGAGAAGGTGAAGCGCGCGTCGACCTCGATCTCGGGAACTTCCTGCGCCGGCTGGTTCTTCTGGTGACCCTCGAACATCGCCTGGCTGACGCGGTTCTCGGCCGCGCGGGGTTTTTGCTTCCCTTTGTTGTCGGGAGCGATCGGCGAAAAGATCGCCAGCATCTTTTCGATCAGCTCGTGCGACTTCCAGAACAGCCGGAAGGTCTCGTCGAAGGTGGCGTGATCTTCGTGCCTCGAGACCAGCACGGCGTGCAGCGTCCAGTAGAAATCGTCACGCGAGCCGATGCCGGCAGCGAGCACTGCCTCGATGGCGTCTTTGACCGAGGCCGGTCCGACACGCATACCGGCCTTGCGCAAGGTGCGGGAGAAATAGACGACGTTGTCGGCGATCCGCCCGTCCGCCGTTGCCTCTTTGGGTTCCGCACGCGGCATCGCCCTACTCCGCCGCCGACAGCTCGGCCTTGACCTCGTTGAGGATGCGCCGGCCTTCGCCCTCACCGATGCGGGCAATATCGTCCTGGTATTTCAGCAGCACGCCTATCGTGTCGGAAACCGTCTCAGGGTCCAACGCCACCTTGTCGAGTTCGGTCAGCGCGCCGGCCCAGTCGATGGTCTCGGCGACGCCGGGCACCTTGAACAGCTCGATCTGACGCAGCTTCTGGATGAATGAAACGACCTCGGCCGAAAGCCGGCTGTTGGCCTGCGGCACCTTTCGGCGGACGATCTCAAGCTCGCGCTCGGCATTGGGATAATCGACCCAGTGATAAAGGCAGCGCCGCTTCAGCGCGTCGTGGATTTCGCGCGTGCGGTTGGTGGTGATGATGACGATCGGCGGCTCCTCCGCCTTGATGGTGCCGAGTTCGGGCACCGTCACCTGGAAATCGGAAAGGATTTCGAGCAGGAATGCCTCGAAGGCCTCGTCGGTGCGGTCGAGTTCGTCGATCAGGAACACCGGTGCGGCGCCCGCCTTGCCAGTCAGCGCATCGAGCACCGGGCGGCGGATCAGATACTTTTCGGAAAAGACGTTGCGTTCCATGTCGGAGCGGTCGACCTTGCCGGCCGCCTCCTCCATGCGGATTTCGATCATCTGCGCGGCGTAGTTCCACTCGTAGACGGCAGACGAGACATCGAGCCCTTCATAGCATTGCAGGCGGATCAGCCTACGGCCAAGGGCCTCGGCCAGCACCTTGGCGATCTCGGTCTTGCCGACGCCGGCCTCACCCTCAAGGAACAGCGGACGCTTCATGCGCAGCGACAAAAACAGCACAGTCGCCAGCGACCGGTCCGCCACATAATCCGCACCGGTCAACAGATCGAGCGTCTCGTCGATGGTCCGCGGCACGGGGCGCGATTTCAGCTCGGTCATTTGATCTCCGTGGACGCGGCCATCAAAGCCTCTACAGAGCGTGGTAGCTGCGGTCGTGATAGATCAGCGGCCGCAAATTATCGCCGATGCGCAGGCCTGTCACCTTGCCAAAAAGCACACGATGTGTGGCCAGATCCTTGGTGTCGATCAGCTCGCAGTCGAAGACGGCGAGCGCGCCCTTCAACGTCGGCGCACCGGTCGAGATGACGTCCCATTCGGCCAATGCGAAACGCTCCTCGACCGGCAGGCCGGTGATGCCGGAAAAGCCGATCGACAGCGGCTCCTGATCCGAAGCCAGCGTGTTCATGGCAAATTTGCCGTTTTTCACAAACGGCTCGTTCTTGGGATTTTCACGATTGAGGCAGACCAGGATGGTCGGCGGTGTGTCCGACACCGAGCAGGCCGCGATCACCGTCGCGCCACGCTTGCCGGCCGGGCCATCAGTGGTGACCACATGCACATGGCCGGCAAAATGGGCCATAGCGTCGCGGTAGGCCTGCGGCCCGATTTCATTCTTCTTCAGCACCGATGATTTTCCGTTAGTCAGAACCAGCCGTTATATATGACCGCATATTGCATGCCACAAGCGAAGTGCTTGAGCTATATCCCGAATTCGCGTGTTGCGCCAAAGCTGGCCAGCCTTTAGGTCTTGACGGCATTGGCGCCGGCAAAACACGCGATCGGCGCGGAGGAATTCTTCGCTCGCATGCGACCTTGGACAACCACGATAGCGGTGCTGGCCTGGCTCTCGCTCGCCGGTAGTGCGAGTGCCGAGACGCTGCTGATCGGCGTCGCGGCGCCTTTGTCGGGGCCGTCGGCGATCCTCGGCAATCAGATCGAGGCAGGCGCGACAATGGCGGCTGAAGCGAGTGATACCGAGATCAGGACGATCGATGACGCCTGCACGGCCGCTGGCGGCGTTGCCGCCGCGCGGGAATTCGCCGCGGCCAAGGTCAAGGTCGTCATCGGTTTTCTGTGCACCGACGCAATCGAGGCGGCTCTGCCGATCCTCAAGGATGCCGACATCCCGGTGATCACCGTCGGCGTGCGCACGGAAAGCCTGACCGACCGGCGCGCCAAGACGGGATGGCCGATCTATCGTCTCGGGCCGCGCGGCGACGACGAGCGCAATGCCGTCGCCGCCACCCTCACCCGCCTATGGCAGAACGAGCTGTTCGCTATCGTCGACGATGGCACGATCTATGGCCGCGAAATGGCCGAGACGTTTCGGTCTGCCGCCGAGCAGGCGGCATTGAAGCCAGTGTTCGTCGACACGTTCCGGCCGCAGCTCGACAACCAGATCGGCCTGATCGGCCGACTGAAGAAAGCCGGCGCAACGCATGTCTTTGCCGGCGGTGACGGCGATGATGTCGCCATTATGGGCCGCGACGCCGGCCAGCTCGATACCGGCATGGTGTTTGCCGGCGGTGAAGCGCTGCGCGCGCCGCTCGGCGACGTGCCTTACGCCGTCGGCACGCTAATGATCGCGCCGCCCGAATGGGTTGACGTCGCCGACCCCAAGGTGCTGCAAAGCTTTGCCGCACAAAACATCGTGCCGGATGGTTATACGCTGCCCGCCTATGCCGCGGTCGAGATCGCCCGCGAGGCCTTTGCGGCTTCCGAAACCTCCGGCAAAAGCCTGGCTGACCTGCTTACTGGACATGACTTCACTACGGCGATCGGGCCGATCCGCTTTGACGAGAAAGGCGACCTGACGCAAAATCCTTATCGCGCCTACCGTTTCGACGGCGGCCGTTTCGTGCGGGCGGAGAGCCAATAATGTTCCATACCGGTCCGCGCAATCTCATCACCGACGTTGCCGGCTTGCGGGTTGGCAATGCGGCGAATGCCAAGCTGAAATCCGGTGTGACCACCGTCATCTGCGACGAACCGGCCGTGGCCGGCGTGCAAATCCTGGGCGGTGCGCCGGGCACCCGCGAAACCGACCTGCTCGAGCCGCACAATTCAATCCATGCCATCCACGCCGTGGTGCTTTCGGGCGGTTCGGCCTTTGGCCTCGACGCCGCGTCGGGGGTACAGGCGGCATTGCGCGAAAGAGGCATCGGCGTCGAGGTCGGCGGCTTTCGCGTGCCGATCGTGCCGGCGGCGATCCTGTTCGACCTGCGCAATGGCGGCGACAAGGATTGGGGCCGGTATCCGCCTTACCGCGACCTCGGCTACGAAGCCGCGCAAGCCGCCGCGATAGACTTTGCGCTCGGCACCGCCGGCGCGGGTGCCGGCGCGCTGAGCTCCGGTCTGAAGGGCGGGCTCGGCTCGGCCTCGACAATGCTGGACAGCGGCGTCACCATCGGCGCGCTCGCCGCCGTCAACCCGACCGGCTCGGTGACGGTCGCCGGGACCCGCCATTTCTGGGCGGCACCGTTCGAGATCGGCGACGAGTTCGGCGGCTTAGGCTATCCCCACCCGATGCCTGACGGTGCCAGAAAGATCCTGCTGAAGTTCCGTGACAAGCATGCCGCAGAGCAGGCGGAAACCGGCGCCAACACGACCATCGCCGTGATCGCCACTGATGCGGTCCTCACCAAGGCCGCCGCCAAACGCCTGGCGATATCAGCGCATGACGGCTTTGTCCGTGCCATTTGGCCGACGCACACGCCCGCCGACGGCGATCTGGTCTTCGCGCTGGCAACGGGCAAGAGCGGCATCGAGCTCGGGCCCAACGATGCAATCGATCTCTACGCAGCTGCCGGCGCGACGATGGCGCGCGCCATCAGCCGCGGCGTCTTTGCCGCGACGCCGGCCGAGGGCGATCTCTTCCCGGTCTGGTCGTCGCGCTGAACGCGCCGACGCTCATTCGGTGAGCAGTAGTCAGACTGGACTATGATCAGGTGGGGTCGGATTTTTCTTCCTCGAACGTGACCGCAACATCCGAGTTTGCCGACAGGCGCACCTTCTGGCCCTCGACCTCGGCGACGAGGCTGAGAGGAATGAAGTGGTGATGGCCCCTGTGAGCGCCCTCGCCGCTGTCGCGCTTGGTCAGCTTGATGCGATCCCCGTCGACCTTGTCGACGGTGCCGACATGGACACCGTCGGCGCCGATCACTTCCATACGTTCGCGGATCTTGGCTGCATCGGTCATGGGGGTCTCCCTTAGGGCGCCGCGCGTCCTTTGGACGCGCAAAGGATGCTCTAAACATTTTGAATCAATGCATCGTGCCCTTCCGAAAATCGATTCTGATTTTCGGAAGGCACGATGCGGTGAAGCTGCCGACAATAACAAACGACAGCCGGATTGGATGCATCGACTTCGTGTTTCAGTTAGCACGATCTTTTGACAGCATCGTGATAGGGAATTTAACGACGTCGACTGCCTGAACGGAAAGCCCCATGCGAAATCTTGCCCTGTTTGCCGTCTGCCTGTTCGCCCAGCTTGCAACTTTGGTCGCCGCCTACGCAGGCGATGTCGCCGAGCTTGAGATCCTCGGCTTCAGCCGTGACGGCGGCATCTTCGCCTTCGAAGAATATGGCGTCCAGGACGGATCGGGATTCCCGTATGCCAACCGCTATTACATCGACACGGCCGACGACAGTTTTCTCAAGGGATCGCCGATCCGAGTCCGGCTCGAAGACGAGAATGCCATGGTGGACGCAGCGCGGCTGCAGGCTCGGCAAAAGGGCGAAGCGATCGTCAGTCAGGCGGAACTCACGGCAAATCGCGGCATCACCGCCGGCTTCAACCCGGTGACCGAGCTTTCTGCCGATCCCTTCCGCATGGTGGTCAATCCGCGCCCGATCTTTTCGCCGGTCGACGATCCGCTCGAGTTCCGGCTCGACCAGATCGGCATGAATGACACCGAACGCTGCCAGAGCCAGGGCGAGATCAACGGCTTTCGCCTGCTGCGCATCGAGGCGAAGGACGGCGGCCAGACGAGGATTATTCACGAGGACAAATCAATCCCGCAAAGCCGCGGCTGTCCGAATGGGTACCAGATCGGCGCGGTCCAGACATTTTCACTGGATAGCCTCAGCGCCTATGCCGTGCTGATCGCGGTGCGCCAATACGGCTTCGAAGGGCCGGACTATCGCTGGATCGCGGTAACCGGTCGCCTGTGACGTTCCCCGCCATGCGCTATCGCGCTCTGCGCCGTCTCCGCCGCTCCTTGCCGCCGCTGCGCACCGCTTTTGTCGGTGCCTTGTTGTGGGCCATGGCGATGGGCGCCAGCGCGCTGCTCAATCTGCAGCTGTACGATTGGGAGACCCCGGCGAAGGTCCGCTTCGTCTCGCTGCTTTATGCTGCCGGCGGCGCGCTGGCCTTCCCGGTTGGGCTGTTTCTGGCGCGACTCGTCTCCCTCGGACGCAACTGGGAGATCGCCCTCGCTGCCGCCTTCGTCTGCCTTCTCACCGTGACTATCGCCTTCACCGGCGGCCTCTTTGGGCTGCAATACCGCTCCTACTATGTCCAATGGCATGCGCCCGCGCTCACCATCACCTGGGTTTTCCAGTTCGTGTTCACGATGTTGACGGCGCTCTACCAGTTCGTCGTCCTCGGCATCCGGCTGTATTTTCCGCTCGGTTTCATTGCGCTGGCTGTCGCCAGTGTCTGGTTTGCGCCAGCAACGTTGAGCATTTTGCTTGCCTCTGTTAGGACGCGGGCAAATGCTCTTGCAAGTCAGGACCGACTGATGATCCCTCGCTACTCCCGGCCGGAAATGGTGGCCATCTGGTCGCCCGAAACCCGGTTCCGCATCTGGTTCGAGATCGAGGCCTACGCCTGCGACGCATTGGCCGAGCTCGGCGTCATCCCGAAGGAGGCCGCCAAGACCATTTGGGAGAAAGGCGGGGCGGCGAAATTCGATGTCGAAGCCATCGACGAGATCGAACGCGTCACCAAGCACGACGTCATCGCCTTTCTCACCCATCTTGCCGAATTCGTCGGGCCGGATGCCCGCTTCATCCATCAGGGCATGACATCCTCCGACGTTCTCGACACCTGTTTTGCCGTGCAGCTCACCCGGGCCAGCGACATCCTCCTGGCCGACATTGACGGGCTGCTTGCGGCGCTCAAGCGCCGCGCCTTCGAGCACAAGGATACGATTACCATCGGCCGCAGCCACGGCATCCATGCCGAGCCGACCACTTTCGGCGTCAAGCTGGCGCAGGCCTATGCCGAATTCTCGCGCTGCCGCGAGAGGCTGGTGCACGCACGCGAGGACATCGCCACCTGCGCCATTTCGGGTGCGGTCGGCACCTTCGCCAATATCGACCCCTATGTCGAAGAATACGTGGCCAAGAAACTTGGGCTGAAGCCCGAGCCGGTGTCGACGCAGGTGATCCCGCGCGACCGCCATGCGATGTTCTTCGCCACGCTCGGCGTCATCGCCTCGTCGATCGAGCGGCTGGCGATCGAGATGCGCCATCTGCAGCGCACCGAGGTACTGGAGGCGGAGGAGTATTTTTCGCCCGGACAAAAGGGCTCGTCGGCGATGCCGCACAAGCGCAACCCGGTGCTGACCGAGAACCTCACCGGCCTTGCTCGCATGGTGCGCTCCTTCGCGCTGCCGGCAATGGAGAATGTGGCGCTGTGGCACGAGCGCGACATCTCGCACTCGTCGGTCGAGCGCATGATCGGGCCCGACGCGACGGTGACGCTCGATTTCGCGCTGTCACGGCTGACCAGCGTCATCGACAAACTGCTGGTCTACCCCGACAACATGCTGAAGAACATGAACAAGTTCCGCGGCCTCGTGCATTCGCAGCGCGTGCTGCTGGCGCTGACGCAAGCCGGCATTTCGCGTGAGGAAGCCTACCGGCTGGTGCAGCGCAATGCCATGAAGGTGTGGGAGCAAGGCGCTGATTTCCTTGAGGAACTTTTGGCCGACAAGGACGTTGTTGCAGCCCTGCCTGAGGCCGAGATCCGCGAGAAATTCGACTTGGGCTATCATACCAAGCATGTCGACACGATCTTCAGCCGAGTGTTCGGAGAAGCCTGATGATTTCGGCGGCCGGAGATTTCGATTTTCTTGCCCTGCCCGGCCGCGGCAATTCCGGACCGGATCATTGGATGTCGCATTGGTGCAGGGTGCTCCCCAATTCGAGCCGCGTGCTGCAGGCAGAGTGGGACCGGCCGAAGCCTGAAGACTGGATCGGCCAGGTGGATGCTGCGGTGGCCGCCGCACCGCGCCGCATCGTGCTGCTTGCACATTCGCTGGCAGTGGCGACGGCGGTGAAGTGGGCTTCCGGGGCCAGTCAAAGCCAGCTCGACAAGGTCGCGGCGGCGTTCCTGGTCGCCGCGACCAATGTCGAGGATACCGATCCCTCATTCGACGCGGTGCGCCCGTTCGCGCCGATGCCGCTGAAGCGCCTGCCCTTCCCGGCATTGGTGGTGGCGAGCCGCAGCGACCCGCGCGTCACCTTCGACAAGGCGACCGCTTTTGCCGCAGCCTGGGGCGCGGATATCGCCGATGCCGGCGATCTCGGCCATATGGGAAACGAGGCCCGCCTGGGCGTATGGCCAGCGGGCCTGCTGATGCTAGGACGCTTACTCGAGAAGGCTAACCTCTAGCCTACGCCTTACCGGGAACCGTCCTTATCACTGTGCCCCACGGATCCTCGCGGGTAGTGTCGCTCGCGGCATTGTCCGAACGCATCTCGACCCAGGCCAGGCCGGAGCGGGAGGGATCTCGGCGACCGGCACCCGGGCTCTGCCACGCATTTGCGCCAATGTGGTGATGATAGCCGCCGGACGACAGGAACACCGCCGCGCCACCATATTTTGCCACCGTGTCGAAACCGAACTCCTGGTGCCACCATGCTTCGGCTTCTTCCGGCCTGCCGACCCGCAAATGGACGTGGCCGATAATGCTGTTTTCCGGCGCGCCCTGCCAGCCGGTGTCGCCGGCCGGCACTTCGGCAACCACCGAAGGGATGTTCAGCCGCTCCGTCGCCATCGCGATCTTGTCGCCGTTCCATTTCCAGTCCTGCGGACGGCGGTCGGCATAGATCTCGATGCCGTTGCCTTCCGGGTCGGTCAGATAAAGCGCCTCGCTGACCAGATGATCGGACGCGCCCTCGATGCCAATCTTGCCGGCGATGGCGTGATTGATCCAGCGGCCGAGATCGGCCCGACTGGGTAGTAGGAAGGCGGTGTGGAAAAGACCGGCGCTGCGCGGGTCATCCGGTTTCGCAGCCGGATCCGCTTCGATGTCGAGCAAAGGACGATTGACTGCGCCGAGCGTGATCGTGCCGCCGGAGCGGCTCAGTTCCTGCAAACCGACGACTTTGCGATAGTAGGCAGCGAGATTTTCTGCATGGCGCGCCCGCAAGCCGACGCGGGCAACGCTGACCGGGGTCGTCGCGGCAAAAGGCAGTTCGCTCATCAAAGTGCTCCGTTCAGGCGGCGCTCGACAAGCTTCCAACAGAGGAACCCGGCGCCATCAATCATTCTACGCCGTGTCCGTGCCAAAATCTCGGAACAGCCATTCTTTCCTGGCGACAGATCGTCGATCGCGATCGTTCACACAAGAGCGCAAGAAGCGAACATGGTGTTCACAATAGCGAGCAGAACCGGGCTCGTGAGAGGCCGTTTGCGTGTCGCTGTTGAGTTTATACCCGGTTGCACCCGACAGCGCCTCTCGCTACATGCGCGCCATGAAAGTCAGGGAAGCAGATATTCTCATCGTGCCGGGCTACACCAATTCCGGCCCCGATCATTGGCAGAGCCGCTGGCAGTCGAAACTATCGACAGCGCGCCGCGTCGAACAGGCGGAATGGTCGAAGCCGGTGCGCGAGGATTGGACGGCCGGTGTCGCCAAGGCGGTTAACGAGGCCGAGCGGCCGGTCGTCATCGTCGCCCATTCGCTTGGCGTCGCCGCGGTCATCCAGGCCTTGTCTCGGTTCGAGCGGCCGGTCGCCGGCGCTTTTTTCGTGGCGCCGCCCGATGTCGCCAATCCAAAGATAAAGCCGAGGCACCTGATGACATTCGGTCCCTATCCGCGTGACCCGCTGCCGTTTCCGTCGGTGGTGATCGCCAGCCGCAACGACCCGTTCTGCGCCTTCGGCGTCGCCGAGGACATTGCCGCGGCTTGGGGCTCGCTGTTCATCGACGCCGGCGATGCCGGCCATCTCAACGCGGATTCCGGCTTTGGCCCCTGGCCCGAAGGGTCGATGACGTTCGCGAAATTCCTGACGGATCTCTAGGAAGCGATTGAACCCCTGACGCTGCTCAGCAGGGTCTTTGCCCCAAGCGAAATCAGCGAATGCTCGGAACCCATCGCCAGCAGCCGGTAACCCATCGACACCACGCGACCGGCGATGGCCGGTTCCATCACATAGATCGCCGCATGCTTGCCGGCTTTGCGGGTGCGCTCGGCGATCGAGGCGACGGTCTCCATCATGCTCTCCAGCGTCGAACTGACGGTGGTTCCCTTCGACCAGGCGATCGAGAAATCCGACGGGCCGAGGAAGATCCCGTCGATACCCGGCGTGTCGAGAATGCCGTCGAGTGCATCAAGCGCGGCGCGCGTTTCGACCATGGCGAACGCCATGGTGCGCTGGTTACTGTCGCGCAGCCAGTCGGCATAATCGCCCTTGCCATGGCGCGGAAAGGCATAGGTCGGCCCCCAGGAGCGCTCGCCGAGTGGCGGGTATTTCATGGCGGCGGCAAACAGCTTTGCGTCCGCCACCGAATTCACCATCGGGGCGATCACAGCCTCGGCGCCGAAGTCGAGCGCGCGGCTGGCCATGTCGAAGCGGCCGACCGGGATGCGCACCAGCGCCGGCTTGTTGGCCGCCAGCACCGGCACAAGCCCGCGCAGCACGCTGTCCTCGTGATGGCCACCATGCTGCATGTCGAGCGTAACCGCGTCGAACCCTTGTCTGGCCAATATCTCGACAGTCAGGGCATCCGGCACGCCGGACCATGCGGTGAACAGCGTCTCGTCGGCCGCCAGGCGTGACTTCAGGGACATTGGTGATTTCCTCTTTGCTTGCAGCAATTCAGCCGGAAATGACCGCAAAGGCAAAGAAAAACCGCCCGGTTAGGCCGGGCGGTCGATTGGTCCAGCATTCGATCGATACCGGCGGAAGGATCAGGTGTTCTTGATCTGCTCGATCGCCTGCGCCATCAATTCATCCATGGTGCGGCGGATCTGATGGTCCGACTGGTCGATGCCGGCTGCATCGAAATCCTTGCGTATCTTGCGGAAAACGTCGTGATCGCCGGCTTCCTCGATGTCGCTGACGACCACTTCCCTGGCATAGGCGTCGGCCTCGGCGCCTGACTTGCCGAGCTTTTCGGCAGCCCACAGGCCGAGCGCTCTGTTGCGGCGTGCCGCAGCCTTGAATCGAAGTTCCTCGTCGAATGCGAATTTGCGCTCAAAGCCCTCTTCGCGGTCTTTCATGCTGCTCATGGCATCCCTCCGTGAAATCCGATTCGTTGTGCCAATATGTGTTGCCGGAGCACAAACCAAAAGGGCGCCGGCCGGTCAATATGCTACATTGCCTGCTGCGCTGCGGCATTTCGGTCCCCGAAAGCGGTTGATTGAAAGGATTTGCCGATTGAGCAAACAGTGCGATTGGGATAGACACCGGCATTGAACCCCACCGTCGCCATCTTATTTTAGGCAGACGGACAGGAACTGGTCGCTTGCCGCCTGCCCGCAAATCCAGAGAAAAATCAGATGAAAAATCGCCGCCGCATTTATGAAGGCAAGGCCAAGATCCTTTATGAGGGACCGGAGCCTGGCACGCTGATCCAGTTCTTCAAGGACGACGCCACCGCTTTCAACAAGAAGAAGCATGAAATCGTCGATGGCAAAGGCGTGCTCAACAACCGCATTTCCGAGCACATCTTCAATCATCTCAACCGGATGGGCATTCCGACCCACTTCATCCGCCGGCTCAACATGCGCGAGCAGCTGATCAAGGAAGTCGAGATCATCCCGCTCGAAGTGGTGGTGCGCAACGTCGCCGCCGGCTCGCTGGCCAAGCGCTTGGGCATCGAGGAAGGCACCGTGCTGCCGCGCTCGATCATCGAATTCTATTACAAGGCCGATGCGCTCGACGATCCGATGGTATCGGAAGAGCACATCACCGCCTTCGGCTGGGCGAGCCCGCAGGAGATCGACGACGTCATGGCGCTGGCCATTCGCGTCAACGACTTCCTTTCCGGCCTGTTCATGGGCGTCGGGATCCAGCTCGTCGATTTCAAAATCGAATGCGGCCGCCTGTTCGAAGGCGATATGATGCGCATCGTCGTCGCCGACGAGATCTCGCCGGATTCCTGCCGGCTGTGGGACGTGGCGACCCAGGACAAGCTCGACAAGGACCGCTTCCGCCGCGACATGGGCGGGCTCGTCGAAGCCTATCAGGAAGTTGCCCGCCGCCTCGGCATCATGAACGAGAACGAACCGCCGCGCCCTGCCGGACCGGTGCTCGTCGCATCGACCGACGGTGTCAAAGGCAAGCCGCACTGACGGCTTGCCCGCTCAACAGGTGAACAGGAGCATGTCCAGCGTGATCAAGGCCCGCATTACCGTAACCCTCAAGAACGGCGTGCTCGACCCACAAGGCAAGGCAATCGAGCATGCGCTTTCCGGAATGGGTTTCGGCGGCGTCGGCCAGGTGCGGCAAGGCAAGGTTTTCGATATCGAGCTTGCCGAGGGCGACAAGGCCAAGGCCGAGGCCGATCTGAAAGCTATGTGCGACAAGCTTCTGGCGAATACGGTGATTGAGAATTACGCGGTGGAGATCGGCTGAGCTTGTCGAAAGACATCCAGATATCGAAGTTCATGAGTCTTGTTTTACGCCATGCTCCCCATGAAGCGGGGCTGACTTTGGATGAGAACGGTTGGACTGATTTCAACAAACTTTGCGCGGCGATTCAGGCGAAGTTCGGCACATCCGCCGCCGAGGTTGTTCGGATCATCGACGAGAACCCGAAAAAGCGCTTTGCAATCGACGGTGATCGTGTCCGTGCGGTTCAAGGCCACAGTGTCGAGATTGATCTCGGCCTGTCGCCATCAATTCGTCCAACAGTCTTATATCACGGCACCAAGGAAGAGTTTCTCCCCAGCATCTTACGAGAAGGCTTAATCAGCCAGTCTCGGCAGCACGTTCATTTGTCAAAAGACATTGAAACAGCTGTGATCGTCGCACAGCGCCGCAAGGGGAGAAGTGTTATCCTGCGGATCGACTCGGAAAACATGGCCAAAAACGGCGCCTTATTTTTTCTTTCCGAAAATGGCGTCTGGCTGACCAGCCATGTTTTGCCGCGATATCTGTTCCAACTCAACGAGCATGAATTCTCATGAAATCAGCCGTCGTCCTGCTCCCCGGCCTTAATCGCGACCGTGACATGATCGCGGCGCTGACCAAGATTTCCGGCACGCCGCCGGTCACCGTCTGGCAGACCGACACTGAAATTCCCGATGTCGACCTGATCGCCATTCCCGGCGGCTTTTCCTTTGGCGATTATCTGCGCTGCGGCGCTATTGCCGCGCGCATGCCGGTGATGCGGGCTGTGGCCGAAAAGGCGGCCAAGGGCGTCACGGTCATCGGCGTCTGCAACGGCTTCCAGATCCTGGTCGAGGCCGGCCTGTTGCCGGGTGCATTGATGCGCAACACCTCGCTGAAATTCGTTTGCCGGCAAGTCAAGCTGCAGATCGCCAATGCCAACACGATGTTCACCCGCCGCTATCAGCCGGGCCAGGTCATCCGCGCGCCGGTGGCGCATCATGACGGCAATTATTTTGCTGATGCCGAAACGCTGGCCCGCCTCGAAGGCGAAGGCCAGGTGGTGTTCCGATATGCCGAAGGCACCAATCCCAACGGCTCGATCAACGACATTGCCGGCATTGTCAACGGCCGTGGCAATGTGCTCGGCCTGATGCCGCATCCCGAGAACCTGATTGAAGCGGCGCATGGCGGCAGCGACGGCCGGGCGCTGTTCGAAAGCGCGCTGGGCATCGCCGCTTGATGCATTCAATTTTCCTCCTGGAGCGACGGTCATGAAACTCTATTCGCGACCGCTGTCGCCCTATTCGTCGATCGTGCGGGCGCTGGCCTACATCAAGAACGTGCCGCTCAAGGTCATTGCACCGCCGCCTGGGTTTCCCATTCCCGAGGCATTCCGTGCCATCTCCCCGCTCAACCGGATTCCAGTGCTGATCACCGGCTCGGGCGAAACGATCGTCGAATCCGTGGTCATTGCCGAATATCTGGAGGAGCGCTTTCCCGAGCCAGCGCTGCTGCCCAAGGATTCGAAAGACCGGGCGTTGGTGCGCATGTTCGCCCGCATCACCGACCTTGACGTGCTCGCCCCAACGATGAAGCTGTTCGAGCTCTATTTCGTGCCGCAGCGCAACGAGGCGGAGATCAAGGCACAGTTCGCCCGATTGCATCACGGGCTTGCGGCAATCGAGGCCCGCATGGCGCATGGCCCGTTCGCGCTCGGCGACGACATCTCCTTCGCCGATGCGTGGCTGACGCCGACCCGCTTCGTCTTCAACAATTTCAGGGCGACGATCGGCCGCCCCGACCTGCTTGACGCCCATCCGAAATTCGATGCCTATGAGCAAATCGCCTTGCAGCATCCGGCGCTGTCGCGCGTCTGGGGTGAGATGACAGACGGTCTGAAGATCTTTCTGTCAGAACTTGAGATGGGCGCCGCTTGACCATGCGATCGACACTCGCCAGCCTCGCCCTCGCCGCTGCCGCCGGTCTTGTACTCGCCTCCTGCCAGGCAAGCCCGAAGAGCACGCCGGCGCCGGCAGGCAAGAGCGCGTCACTGCTTGCCATGGAGCAGGTGGCAATAGCTGCCCACAAATGCTGGATCGCCAGCAAGGACCCTGCCTTCAAATCCTATCAGATGGCCAACGAGCTGAATTCGTTCAGCGGCACGCCGCGCTTCCTGCTGGTGCCGGCCAAACATTATGGCGGAAAGCCGTTGCTGGTCGTGCAGGCGCAAGGCAATTCGAGCCGCGTCGACGTGTTCGGCCCATTGATGGCGGAACCGCTCGGCGGCCGCATCGGCTCGGACATTGCCCGCTGGCAGGCCGGCAATCCGGCCTGTGGCGCTGCTGCCTAGCCCAATGGGTCGCTTGCTGCAGATCACCGGTCTGGTCGTCGGCCTGGCCGGGCTCGTCCTGCAGCTCTGCATCACCGTCCCGGCATCAATGGAAGCCGGCCGCGGCTTTGTCGGCTCGCTGGTCTTCTATTTCAGCTTCTTCACCATCCTGACCAACATCGGCGCGGTGCTCGTCCATGCCTCGTTGCTGTCGTCGACGGGTTATGCCTGGTTTCCGGCCTTTGCCGGGCCACGGATAGGGGCGGGCGTAGCCGTCGCCATAAGCCTGGTCCTCATTATCTACGCCACGGTCCTGGCGCAGCTTTGGCAGCCGCAAGGGCTGTTCCTGCTCTGCGACGTGCTCCTGCACTATGTGACGCCGGTGGTGTTCGTGCTGTGGTGGCTTGTGGCGGGCGCCGACGGCTCGACGCGATGGCGTGACATCTCGTGGTGGATGATCTATCCGATCGCCTATCTGGCCTACGCGCTGCTGCGGGCGCCGATCGTCGGCGAAGTACCCTATCCATTCCTCGACGTCTCCAAACACGGGGCGGCCAGCGTCGCCGTCTCGGCTCTGGCCATCACCGGGCTTTTTCTGGTTCTGTGTATCGTGGCCGTGCTTGTGGACCACGGCGTATCGAGGCTCAGGGCGGCGGGCGTCCGCTAAAGTGCGGTGCCTCAACCCTCAGTCCCAGAACGGCCTGAGGCCCTCACGATGGGCATCACAACGCGTAATGCCTATGTCCTTGAGCTGGTCGTCGGTCATCTCGAGCAGGACCAGCCGGCTGCGCCGACGATCCATTAGCCTGCCAATCCATCTCGCGAAGGATCCGAGCGTACGCACCAGCCGACTAACATAGGTTGGCCGGCCTAACGGAGGCGCCACCTGCATCTGCAATTCAGCCCTAACGGGGCGGATTGTCTCTATTGTAGCCATTTTCTTTCTGCCAAAACTTCGGATTGTACCCTTCTCGCCGCCGATCTGATATGTATGTATTGACTCACATCCTGGTGCAATGTAAAAAATTGTCACCATGACAACTTGGCTTCCAGATCTTACCGCGGGTACCGGCCCGCTCTATCAGCGGCTTGCCGATTCCATCGAGACGGACATCGACCGCGGCCTGATCGGTGCAGGGGCAAAGCTGCCGCCGCAGCGCGATCTGGCATACGACATCGGCACGACCGTCGGCACCGTCGGCAGGGCCTATCAATTGCTGCGCGAGCGGGGATTGGTCAGCGGCGAGGTGGGCCGCGGAACCTATGTTCTCGCTCAGCAGTCGGAAAGCGCAAAGCCGGATTTCCTGGAGCCGGTCGAACAAGGCACGCGCTATATGGATGCGCCCGGCGACAAGATGCGCTTCGATAGCACCGCCGCACCGGATGTCGGCCAGGGTGCCATCGTCGCCGATGTGTTGACACGCACGGCGCAAGACCATCCGCATGAGATTTCAAGCTACACGCGTGATTTCCCGGACCGCTGGTTCGAGGCCGGCAGGCGCTGGCTGTCGCGCAATTCCTATCGCCCGGCGGCGGATGCCATTGTCCCCACGCTCGGCACCCACGCCGCGGTGATGGCAACAATTGCGGGGCTCACCGCCCCCGGCGACTATGTCGTCTTCGAGCACCTCACCTATTCGCAGATCTCCCGCAGCGCCGGCCTGATCGGTCGCCGGACCGCACTGGTGGCGGCTGACGACGAGGGCATCGATCCCCAGGATTTCGAGCGCGTCTGCGCACAAAAGCACCCGAAGATGATGTTTTTGATGCCGACGGCCAAGAACCCGACGCTGACAACGCTGTCGGCATCGCGCCGCGAGGCAATCGCGCATGTCGCCCGTCAATATAACGTCGTCTTGATCGAGGACGATCTCTATGGCGGACTGACCGACGACCCGACGCCTTTACTGGCCGAATATGCTCCCGAACGGACCATCGTTGCCGGCGGCCTGTCGAAATCGGTCGCGGCGGGTGTTCGCGGCGGTTGGCTCGCTTGCCCGCCGGCCTATCGTCACCGCATCCGGGTTGCCCATAAGATGATGACGGGCGGCCTGCCCTTTCTGCTGGCGGAGGTGGGCAGCCGGCTGGTGTTGTCCGGTCAGGCCGCCGAGATGCGCAAGCGCAGCATTGCCGAGATCGGTGCGCGCATCGCGATCGTGCGCGAGACACTCGACGGCTTCGACTTCAAGGCGCTGGATAATGTGCCGTTCGTCTGGCTCACTTTGCCGGACCCATGGCTTTCCGGCACTTTCAAACAGGCTTGCCTCGAACATGGCGTGCTCATCGACGACGAGGACGAGTTCAAGGCGGGGCGTTCCGAACAGGCCTTTCACGGCGTGCGGTTTGGCATCTCGCAGCCGCGACAGCGGGACGATATTGCGCACGGCGTCGCTGTGATCCGGCGGCTTCTGGACGAAGGCCGCGCCGGCTACGACAGCTTTTCCTGAACCGGCTTGAAACCGGCGGGTCGAGTGGCGATCTTCCGCTACTTGCGGCAAGCTGTTGCTTTCCGTCGTTTTAGTCATCCGACGGGGTGTATCGGCTGCAAAGCTTGCGATAAGACGGGACTCGATCCCAAGGACACAAATTGCCGATCATGACCATTTCCAATTCCGTGCCGATCACTCCGGAACTCATTGCCGCGCACGGGCTGAAGCCCGACGAGTACCAACGCATCCTCGACCTGGTCGGGCGCGAGCCGAGCTTTACCGAACTCGGTATTTTTTCCGCGATGTGGAACGAGCATTGTTCCTACAAATCCTCGAAAAAATGGCTGCGTACGCTGCCGACCACCGGGCCGCAAGTCATCCAGGGCCCGGGCGAGAATGCCGGCGTGGTCGACATCGGCGACGGCGACTGCGTCGTCTTCAAGATGGAGAGCCATAACCATCCCTCATATATCGAGCCTTATCAGGGAGCGGCGACCGGCGTCGGCGGCATCCTGCGCGATGTCTTCACCATGGGCGCGCGGCCGATCGCGGCGATGAACGCGCTGCGCTTCGGTGCGCCGGATCATCCCAAAACCAGGCACCTCGTTGCCGGCGTCGTTTCCGGCGTCGGTGGCTATGGCAATTCCTTCGGCGTGCCGACGGTCGGCGGCGAGGTCAATTTCGACGCCCGCTACAATGGCAATATCCTGGTCAATGCGTTTGCCGCGGGCCTCGCGAAGACGGACGCAATCTTTTTGTCCGAGGCCAAGGGCGTCGGCCTGCCGGTCGTCTATCTCGGCGCCAAGACCGGTCGCGACGGCGTCGGCGGCGCCACCATGGCCTCGGCCGAATTCGACGACAAGATCGACGAGAAGCGGCCCACGGTCCAGGTTGGCGATCCCTTCACCGAAAAATGCCTGCTCGAAGCCTGCCTCGAACTGATGGCGTCCGGCGCCGTTATTGCCATCCAGGACATGGGTGCCGCTGGTCTCACCTGCTCGGCGGTCGAAATGGGCGCCAAGGGCGACCTCGGCATTGAGCTCGATCTCGACAAGGTGCCGGTGCGTGAAGAGCGCATGAGCGCTTATGAGATGATGCTTTCGGAGAGCCAGGAGCGCATGCTGATGGTGCTGCGCCCCGAAAAGGAAAAACAGGCCGAGGCGATCTTCCACAAATGGGGCCTCGACTTTGCCATCGTCGGCAAGACCACCGACGATCTGCGCTTCCGCGTGCTGCACCAGGGCGACGAGGTCGCCAACCTGCCGATCAAGGATCTCGGCGACCAGGCGCCGGAATATGACCGTCCCTGGGTCGAGCCGAAGAAGCCGGCGCCATTGGGCGCCGGCGATGCACCGCAAACCGATGTGGCCGAGGCTTTGCTGAAGCTGCTTGGCGGGCCGGACCTGTCCTCGCGCCGCTGGGTGTGGGAGCAGTACGACACGCTGATCCAAGGCAATTCGTTGCAGCTTCCCGGCGGCGATGCCGGCGTCGTGCGGATCGACGGTCATCCGACCAAGGCGCTCGCCTTCTCCTCCGACGTGACGCCGCGCTATTGCGAGGCCGACCCCTACGAGGGAGGCAAGCAGGCGGTGGCCGAATGCTGGCGCAATCTTACCGCCACCGGTGCCTTGCCGCTCGCGGCCACCGACAACCTTAATTTCGGCAATCCGGAACGGCCGGAGATCATGGGTCAGTTGGTCGGCGCGGTGAAAGGTATTGGCGATGCCTGCAGGGCGCTGGGCTTCCCGATCGTCTCCGGCAACGTCTCGCTCTACAATGAGACCAACGGCCAAGGCATACTGCCGACACCAACCATCGGCGGCGTCGGGCTGATTGCCGATTGGTCGAAAATGGTGCGGATCGGCTTTGCCGCCGAAGGCCAGATGATCGTGCTGGTCGGCGCACCGACCATGTGGGGCACGCATCTTGGCCAATCGGTCTATATGCGCGACATCCATGGCCGTGCCGACGGCCCGCCGCCGCCCGTCGATCTCGATCACGAAAAGCGCGTCGGTGACCATGTGCGGGCGCTGATTGCGTCGGGCGTCGTTACCGCGGCGCATGACGTTTCCGATGGCGGCATCGCGGTGGCGTTGGCCGAGATGGCGATGGCCTCCGGCATCGGCGCGACCATCCCCGGCCTGATCGGCACCGATCCGATCCCGGTCTGGTTCGGCGAGGATCAGGGCCGCTATCTGCTGACGCTGTCGATCGACCCGCAGAGCGAGGCGTGGGATGCCATTCGCGAACAGCAAAGCAAGCTCGGCATTTTTGCACCGTGGATCGGCTCGACCGGCGGCAGCGAACTGAAGCTGGGCGAGGCACGTGCGATACCGGTCAGTGAATTGACCGCTGCCCACGAATCCTGGTTCCCTCGCTTCATGGCAAATGAGGTCGTGGACCCGTGATGTGATCGAGTGGAGCCGTTTCACTGTGGTTCATCCGCCGTTTCGACCATATCTATGAGTTCACGACCTGAACAAGGAATCCTCGCATGGCAATGGACGCCCACGACATCGAACGGCTGATCAAGGAAGGCATTCCGGACGCCAAGGTGACGATTCGCGACCTGGCCGGCGATGGCGACCATTATGCGGCGGAGGTGGTGGCCGAAAGCTTTCGCGGCAAAAGCCGCGTCCAGCAGCACCAGATGGTCTATGACGCGCTGAAGGGCAACATGGGCGGCGTGCTGCACGCGCTTGCCCTGCAGACCAGCGTGCCGGACTAATTCTACGCAAGCGGGAAGTCATGGCCAAAGGCGACAGCGATCCGGTTGCAGTCAGTGCCTATGCTTCCTTTGCCGAGCGCTATGATGCGCTGGCGCCGATCAAGCCGCACAATGCCCTCTACGAACGGCCGGCCTCGCTGGAGTTGCTGGGCGACGTGACGGGTCTGAACATACTGGACGCCGGCTGCGGCTCCGGTATCTGCTCGGAAAAGCTGGCTCGCTCAGGTGCGCGGGTAAGTGCCTTCGACATTACGCCGGAAATGCTGGCTTTGGCACGTCAGCGCTGCGCTGGGCTCGATGTCGATATCCGGCTTGGCAATCTCGAAAGGGCCCTCGACTGGCTCGCGGATGGCAGTTTCGACCGCATACTTTGCTCGCTGGCGCTCGACTATGTCGAAAAACTGGAGCCGGTATTCGCTGAGTTTCATCGCGTCTCCTGCCCGGGCGGCTGGCTGGTGTTCTCTATGGGCCATCCAATGCGCGACTGGCAGGACACGCGCACGCGCGGGACGAAAACCTATTTTGAAACGAATCGCTGGGGCATGCATTGGGGAGGTTTTGGCGAGCCCAATCCCTATGTTGAATCCTATCGCAGACCGCTCGGCGATATCCTCAACGGCCTTGCCGATACGGGCTGGACGCTCGACCGCTTCGTCGAGCCGCTTCCCGCGCCTGAGATGGAAATGGTCGACCCCAGGCATTTTGCCGAACTGAGTTTGGCGCCTGCATTCATATGCGTGCGTGCGCACAAATAAATTTCCCTCACCTTTTCGCCGAAACGGCAATGATCGGCCCGGCCGGATAGTTTCCACCAACAATCATCCGCTCGCCATTCGACAGCGCCGAAACGACCCCGTCGAAGAAAAGCGCATTGGGGCAAGTGAGCGCATCTCGAAACAGCCGTGCGAAGCTGCCGAGGCTGACTTGAGAGCGCGAGATCGCCAGCACGACGGTGTTTTCGTCACGCACGCCGACGCCATTGCGGATATAGCGCGATGTGCCGTTCTGCTCGAATCGAGGATGAAGCCGTCCGTCGATCACCAGCATCGGGCCGGATTGCGTTGCGACCATCACGTCCGGCCTGGCCGCGGCATAGGCACTTGTCTCCATGACCGCCGCCTTGCCGTCCTTGCGGACCACGAACACGCCATTCGGTTTCAGGAAGAAATTGCCTTCGCTGTCGGCGACGTTGAGCGGCGCCTTCTCCCGGCCGTCTTCGACGAGAAGGCCGACTGGGGTCAGATCTTGGTGATACATGCCGGCGTTCATGGCGAGCAGCACCGGCCGGCCCTGATCCGCCATCGCCTTGTCGAATTTGTCCAGGGAACCGAAGGCCTTGCCGTCGAGGCCTACGTGGAACACACCGATGTCATAGCGGCGCAGATCGATTTCGCAGACGACGTAGGCCGCCTCGAAGCTCGCGTCGCGGCACGGCGCCGGCAATTCACCGCCGACGACGAGGGGTGGCTGTCTCGGCGACCTGGCCCACCAAATCAAGGCCAGTGCGGCGAGCAGAACGGCGAGGAGGAACCCGGCGAGATATCGTCTTTTCATCGCGCCTCGGGAAAGATGGTGGCCAACGGCTTGGCACAAGATCAGACGTTCCTTTGCGCCATTTGCATGGCAAGGCGGCAAACATCTTGTTTCGCGCAACCCATGGGTTTATTTGAAGGGTAATGTTCGAGCCTGACTCCCACAGGCATGAAAGGGTATTCCATGAGCGGCATCAACGACTACATCGACAATGAAGTGAAGGGCAACGACGTTGTTCTCTTCATGAAAGGCACGCCCGGCTTCCCGCAATGCGGATTTTCCGGTCAGGTCGTGCAGATCCTCGACTATATCGGCGCCGACTATAAGGGTGTCGACGTGCTGACGTCGGCCGAGCTACGGCAAGGCATCAAGGACTATTCCAACTGGCCGACCATCCCGCAGCTCTACGTCAAGGGCGAATTCGTCGGCGGCTGCGACATCATCCGCGAGATGTTCCAGGCGGGCGAATTGCAGACCTTCCTCGTCGAAAAGGGCGTCAGCGTCAAAGGCGCCGCCTGACTTCTGTTTTGCGTATGGCTCTCCGAAGATCGACTGCGATTGTCGGGGTCATGCGCTTAGCGCCGGGGCACCTTGGCAAAAAGTTGTGCCCGCTATCGGGGCAATGAACGAATGGATGCGTCGGCACGCCGGCGCATTTTCGTTTGAAGATCGGACTGGCCGTGGATCAGCAAGCACAAGCGCAGCAAAAGGCAAGCACCTTGCCTATTCCGCGCTGGGAATTCATCGCGCTATGCGCGGCGCTGATGGCGCTCAACTCGCTGGCCATTGACATCATGTTGCCGGCGCTGCAGCAGATCGGCGCCTCGCTCGGCGTCGAAAATGAAAACCACCGGCAATATGTGATCACCGCCTACATACTGGGCTTCGGCGGTGGGCAACTGTTCTTCGGGCCCGTCTCGGACCGCTTCGGGCGCCGCGCTCCGCTGGTTGCCGGGCTGGTGATCTATGTTGCGGCGGCGGGCGCTGCTGCAATCGCCCCGTCATTCGCCACGCTTCTGCTATGCCGGGCCGTGCAAGGCGTCGGCGCGGCGGCGACGCGCGTCATTGCCGTCTCGATCGTGCGCGATACGTTCGACGGAAGGCGCATGGCCGAAGTCATGTCCTTGATCTTCATGGTGTTCATGGCAATTCCGGTGGTGGCACCCGGTATCGGCCAGTTCATCATGCTGTTTGCGACCTGGCACGTGATCTTCGTCACCATGGCGGCCGGCGCGCTGATCGTGTCCGCCTGGTCGCTGTTGCGCCTGCCCGAGACGCTACACCCCGAATTTCGCCGGCCGCTGACGCTGTCCTCCATCATCGGCGGCTTCCGCATCGTTCTCACCAACCGCATCGCGCTCTGCTACGCCTTCGCCAGCACCTTCATCTTCGGCGCCATGTTCGGCTTCATCGCCTCGGCCCAGCAGATCTATGTCAGCGTGTTCGATGTCGGCGAGATGTTCCCGGTCATCTTCGCGGGGGTTGCCGGCGTGCTTGCTTTTTCGAACTACCTCAACTCTCGCCTCGTCGGCCGCATCGGCATGCGCCGTCTGTCGCAAAGCGCGCTGCTGCTGTTTCTGGCCATCAGCCTTGCCTGGCTGGTCGTTTCCATCGAAATGAAGATGCCGCTCTGGCTCTTCATTACTTTCTTTGCCTGCGCCATGGTCCCGTTCGGCGCGCTCGGCGCCAACTTCAACGCGCTTGCCATGGAGCCGCTCGGTCACCTGGCCGGCACTGCCTCGTCGATCCTCGGGTTCATGCAGACATTTCTTGGCGGCATCCTCGGCACGCTGATCGGCCAGGCCTTCAACGGTACGGTGACGCCGCTGGCCGCCGGGTTCTGCAGCGTGTCGGTGGCGGCGCTGCTGATGATTCTCATTGCCGAGCGCGGCAGGCTGTTCCAGCCGCAAAACCCGCCGGTCTAGTTTTACGCGCTAGCGGGTAAAACTATTCCGCCCAGAGCTCGCGGCGCAGCTCCCGCCAGCTTTCCCTGTCCGGCGCGACCAGCAGGCCACCTCCGAGATGTGACGGCAGATAGGCGCTGCCGTCGAAGCGCGCGGCATAACCGCCGGCCTCGGCATGGATCAGCACGCCGGCCAGATGGTCCCACGGCATCAGCTTGTTGTAGACGACGAAATGGCCGTGGCCGCTGGCCAGCAGGCGATATTCGTGGGCTGCGCAGCGATAGTTGAACTGCGACAGCGACTTGGTCTGATTGCGCGCCAGGCGTGAGCGGTCCGGCTCGGGTAGATAGTGCCACGAGACCGCTCCAGTCATTTCCGATATCGGCGCCGGTTTGGCGACATGGACTTTTTCGAAATTGCCATGCGCGTGCCGAATATGGCTGCCGGCGCCGCGAACGCCGACCAGCCAGTCCTTGCCGACGGGATCGTGGATGATGCCGGCGATCGTCTCGCCCTTGACCACCACGCCAAGCATGACGCCGAACAGCGGCACGCCGGAGGCGAAGTTGAAGGTGCCGTCGACCGGGTCGACGACGAAGGCGAGTTCGGCATCACCGAGACCGTCGAGCAGCGTCGGGTCGTCGGAGCAGGCCTCCTCGCCGACGATCATCGCCTTGGGATAACGCTGAAGCAGCCTGGCGGTGATGAGCCGCTCGGCATTCACGTCGGCCTCGGTCACAAGATCGGCGGCCGAGGTCTTGCGACGCACGTCGCCCTCACTCAACCGGCGAAAGCGCGGCATGATCTCGGCGACGGCAGCGTCCGACAGAAGGTCGGCAAGCCAGTCGATCGCGCTGTCGTCAAATGTCATGGGGACCGTCTTGCTTTGCGTTAAGAGCATCGTTGAGGGCGGCGAAATCGAACAGCGTCCTGTCGAGCAGATGCGAGCGCCGCACATTGGCCATGGCACGGATCATGGTGTCCTTGCGGCCGGGCATGCGCTTCTCGATGTCGTCGAGCATCGCTTTCATGGCGTTGCGCTGCAGGCCTTCCTGGCTACCGCACAGATCGCACGGAATTATCGGGAATTTCATGGCGCCGGCGAATTTCTCGAGATCGGCTTCCGCACAATAGGCGAGCGGCCGCAGCACCATGACGTCGCCTTCGTCGTTGAGCAGCTTCGGCGGCATGGCGGCGAGGCGTCCGCCATGGAACAGGTTCATGAAGAAGGTTTCCAGAATGTCTTCGCGGTGATGGCCGAGCACCAGCGCCGAGCAGCCCTCCTCGCGGGCAATGCGATAGAGATGGCCGCGCCGCAGCCGCGAACACAGCGAGCAATAGGTGCTGCCCTCGGCCAGCTTGTCGATGACCACAGAATAGGTGTCCTGATATTCGATGCGATGCGGAATGGCATGGCTGTCGAGATAGTCGGGCAATATGTGCTTGGGAAAGTTCGGCTGGCCCTGGTCGAGATTGCAGGCCAACAGCTCGATCGGCAGCAGCCCGCGCCATTTGAGATCGAGCAGCACGGCAAGCAGGCCGTAGGAATCCTTGCCGCCCGACAGAGCGACCAGCCAGCGGTCGCCGGGCCTCACCATTGAGAAATCGTCGATCGCCTGGCGGGCAAGCCGCAGCAGCCGCTTGCGCAGCTTGTTGAACTCGACGGAGGACGGCACATCGGCAAACAGCGGATGAAAGCCGCCTTCGGCGTCGGCGACCGGTTCGAGCGTTTCGGCGTCTGGCTGCATGTTCACGGCGCGTCGGCCCTAAAGTCCTGTTGCCGCCCGCAGTAGCGCATCGAACCGAAAATCGAAATCGATTTCGGAATCACGCCGCGAAAAAGGAACGAAAAAGTAAGGCCGCCCCGATAGGGCGGCCTTCGCTTGTATCGCGTACGAACGCGCCGATCAGCGCGAATAGAATTCGACGACCAGATTCGGTTCCATCTGCACGGCAAACGGAACGTCGGCCAGGCCGGGGATGCGCGTGAAGGCGGCGGTCATCTTGTTGTGGTCGGCCTCGATGTAATCGGGCACGTCGCGCTCGGCCAGGCCCACCGATTCCAGCACGATGACCAGCTGCTTCGACTTCTCGCGCACTTCGATGACGTCGCCCGGCTTGCAGCGGTACGAGCCGATGTTGACGCGCTTGCCGTTGACGTTGACGTGGCCGTGATTGACGAACTGGCGCGCCGCAAAGATGGTCGGTACGAACTTGGCGCGGTAGACGACTGCGTCGAGGCGCGATTCGAGCAGGCCGATCAGGTTCTCCGAGGTGTCGCCCTTGCGGCGGTCCGCCTCTTCATAGACCTTGCGGAACTGCTTTTCCGAAACGTCGCCATAGTGGCCCTTCAGCTTCTGCTTGGCGCGCAGCTGCAGGCCGAAATCGGAAAGCTTGCCCTTGCGGCGCTGGCCATGCTGGCCGGGGCCGTATTCACGCTTGTTGACCGGGGACTTCGGGCGGCCCCAGATGTTTTCGCCAAGACGGCGGTCGATCTTGTACTTCGCGGATTCGCGCTTGCTCATCGCATTCCCTTTCAAAACAACACACCCGGAACCTCATGGTCCGGGTGAAGGAAACGCGCCCTCCTCTGGCCCCCGTTTTCGAGACCTGACAGGGTTTTCCACGCAACGCGACGGAAAACCCACGGGACACGTCATTTCAAACAGGACATCAGGAAATTAAAACCGGCTTCCAAACGTCTTGCACACATAAAGAAAACCACCGGGCATTGCGGCCCGGTGTTGGTGGGCTGGTTAAACGGAGATTTAACCGCTGTCAAGCTTCCGGCTGGCGCGAATCGCCGAACCGGATAGTGTTGCGGTTGTAGAACGTGCCGGATGTGGCGGGAGGTTGCGCCAGCGGCATCAGGAAGGGACTGAAGTCAGAGGAGCTGGAATTCGCATGAAGAAGTTCTTCCTTACGTTGGTAGGAGCCGCGGTGATGGCCGGCACGATGGCGGTCGCGCCCGAGCCGGCGCAGGCCCGGCATTGGCACGGCCACAGGCATCACCAGGTCTGCCGCATCGTGGTCAAGAAGAAGGTGGTGTGGCGGCACGGTCATCGCAAGGTCATCCGCTACAAAGTGCGGCGCTGCGGTTGGGGATGGAACTGGTAATTTTCGCCCTCGCCGGTTGAGACTTCAGGGCCCGCGGCTCAGCCGCGGGCTTTTTATCGACCGGCATCCGCCGCCAGAATGGTCAGTCGATCAGTGTTTCGATTTCTTTTCCGGCAGGCCCTTGCGCTTGGTCTCGGCGAATTCCTCGAGCTGTTTTTCGCTCATGGATTTATACATTCCCTTCGACGCGCCTTTGAGCTCGCTCTTCTTGGTCTCGCCACGCTTGGCGGACAGTGCAGCACCGGCGGCTTTCTGCTGGGCTTTCGAGGTGGCTGGCATGATCGTTTCTCCTGTTCCTCAATGAGAAAAGAACGCATCGCCCTGGGCTGATGTTCCCGGAGCACCAAAGTGCCTGGGGTCAGGATACCGCCAGGCCAAATCCCTGCATCAGCCGGCGCGTCGGAAAATCGGCCTCGTTCGAGGTGAAGACGGCAAAATCGGCGCCTTCCGGCAGTACCTCTCTGCGATAACGGGCCTCGGTATCGGCGAGCAGCGACAGCGCGCGGCGTGCGATCGCCTCGGCCGGGTCGAGCCAGTCGACCGGCCAAGGTGCTGTCTTGCGCATGCGGTTGGCCAAAAACGGATAATGGGTGCAGGCAAGCACGACGATGTCGGTGCGTAACCCGTCATGCTCGACGAAGCACGGCGCGATCTCGGCGCGCACGGCGTCCTCGTCGACAAAACCATCGCGCATATAGGCTTCGGCCAATCCCGCCAGCTTGTCGCTGCCGACCAGGCGGACATGGCATTTCTGCGCCCATTTGCTGATCAGGTCGCGCGTGTACTGGCGCTTGACGGTGCCGGGCGTAGCCAGCACCGAAACTAGGCCTGAGCGCGTGCGTTCCGCCGCTGGCTTGATGGCCGGCACGGTGCCGACGAAAGGGTGGCCGGGAAACCTCTCGCGCAACGCATCGATGACCAGCGTCGAGGCGGTGTTGCAGGCGATGACCGAAATAGCCGGCGAAAACCGTTCGAGCAGCCTGGCGAACAACTCTAGGATGTGTGTTCTCAGCGCCGGCTCCTCCCAGGCGCCGAAGGGGAACGCCGCGTCGTCGGCGACATAGATGAAGCGGCGGTCAGGCATCAGGACGCGCGCCTCACGCAGCACAGTGAGGCCGCCAATGCCGGAATCGAACATCAGGATCGGACGGGCGCTCGATGGACTGGTCATTATCATTGAGTCACTAAGGCCTGGGAATCACAAACGAGATCACGAGAGAAGGTTCGGCCCATGCTTTTTGCTTCGGCCAATGATGCTTTATCCCGGCCGCTTCTATCTGGAACCATCATGGCCTTGATGCGGCGAGACGGTCACACAAGGCCCCGCTTGCCGAAGCCGCCGGCCCGCGGCCGGCCGTTCGCCGGAGATGCAGGGGTGAGATGCAGGGTGGTTCGACGGCACCGGTGCGGCCCGCATGGCATAGGCCGGAGCCAGGGCCGCCACGCCGGCGGCCGACTCTGAATGGGGCGCCGCGGCGCCGCGCAGCGGCCCGGGCGGGTCGAAATCGTCGAAACTCAGGGATGACGCCATATCCGAAGAGCTACCGCCCGCCGGCTTGGCCGCCAAGATGACCGCCCACAGCCCGACGAGAGCTAATCCCAGCAGGTTAAGGCCGGAATGCGACTCGTCGCCGTCGAACTTTACGACAAGAACAGTGCCGGCCTGCAGAATCGCAAACAGGGTCGAGAACACGATATACGACCAAAGGATCCAACCGGACCCTTGCGCATCGCGGCTTCGACGCCAGGCGAAATTCGCGCGGAACAGAACAATCACCAGCGAGGCGACGAGAACGGCCGCGGCCAGCCCTTCCCTGGAAGGTCCGGGCTTCGAATTGGCCAAACCCTCGATGCCGATGGTCAGCACGACGCACAGCACAAAGGTCACGATTTCCGCAACCAGCAAGGCCGCCGAATAGAAGAAAAAGCGAGGACGACCGATATCCGAGCTAAACATCCGAGGATCCATCGTTTTCCAGACAATGGATCACATCAAATAACATTCGGTTACTGGTGAGATATGGGTAACTCGAAGGCTAGTCTTTGTCCTTCGCCTTTCCGGCGCGTGCCGCGGCCGCCGGGAGCCGCCTTGGATCGTCGCCGGGCGATCCGTCGCCGCGTGGCATGGCCGGCGAGAACCTGTCCAGCGATGATATAATACCGCGTAGCACCTTGAGCTCCGGCTCGGCAAAACCGGGGCGGGTCAGCACTGCGCGCAAATTGTCGACCATCTTCGGCTTCTTCGGTGCCGGGCGGAAATAGCCGCGCGCCTCCAGTGCACCTTCCAGATACGCAAACAGGGCGTGCAATTCTTCCTTGGCAGCTGGCGGCATTTCGGGACCGGAGAAGTTGGTCCTGGTCTCGTCTTCCAGGCCGGACTTCATCCATTCATAGGACATCAGCAGGGCCGCCTGGGCGATGTTGAGCGAGGAGAAGGCTGGATCGACGGGGAAGGTGATGATCTCGTCGGCAAGGCCGACCTCGTCATTATAGAGGCCGAAGCGCTCGCGGCCGAACAGGATGCCGGTGCGCTGGCCGGCCCGCTGCCGCGCGCGCAGCGCCCTGCCCGCCTCGACCGGGCCGCGCACCGGTTTGAAATTGTCGCGCGCGCGCGCCGTGGTGGCGAAGACGAAGTTCAAGTCGGCGACTGCCGAGGCCAGGTCGTCGAACACCTCGACGGCATCGATGACATGGTCGGCGCGGCTTGCCGCGGCACGCGCCTTCTCGCTCGGCCAGCCGTCACGCGGATTGACGAGGCGCAGTTCGGCAAGGCCGAAATTGGCCATGGCGCGTGCAACCATGCCGATGTTCTCGCCGAGCTGTGGCTCGACCAGGATGATCGCCGGTCCGGACGCAGGCGTTCCGGAGGCAAGAGGGTTGTCGGGATCCTGGGTGGCGGTCATGGTTGTCAATGAACTGCTGTTTGCGGCATTTCGCAGTCCCCTGCCACATTTGGCGGCGAAAATGAAGCTTTCGCAAAGAATGCCGGCACTACGGCGCGGTTCGCCGTTTGCGCGGCCAAAAAGCCTTTGATATACGGGCCGCATCCCAGGGTCGGCAGCCGTGCGGGCAAGGCCGTTCCGTTCCCCAAAAGCGAGGCATTCTTTCCATGGCGAAGATCAAGGTGGCGAACCCGGTCGTCGAACTCGACGGCGACGAGATGACCCGCATCATCTGGCAGTTCATCAAGGACAAGCTGATCCACCCTTATCTCGACCTCAAGCTCGAATATTACGATCTCGGTATCGAGCACCGCGACGCCACCAACGACCAGGTGACCATCGGTTCGGCCAATGCCATCAAGAAATACGGCGTCGGCGTGAAATGCGCGACGATCACGCCCGACGAGCAGCGCGTCGAGGAATTCAAGCTGAAGAAGATGTGGAAGTCGCCGAACGGCACCATCCGCAACATCCTCGGCGGCACCATCTTTCGCGAGCCGATCATTATGAAGAACGTGCCGCGGCTGGTGCCCGGCTGGACCAAGCCGATCATCGTCGGCCGCCACGCCTTCGGCGACCAGTACCGCGCCACCGACTTCCGCTTTCCCGGTAAGGGCAAGCTGACGATCAAGTTCGTCGGCGAGGACGGCCAGGTGATCGAGCACGACGTCTTCGACGCACCCGGCGCCGGTGTCGCCATGGCCATGTACAATCTCGACGAGTCGATCCGCGAATTCGCCCGCGCCTCGCTGAATTACGGCCTGCTGCGCAATTACCCCGTCTACCTGTCGACCAAGAACACCATCCTCAAGGCCTATGACGGCCGCTTCAAGGATATCTTCCAGGAGGTCTACGAGGCGGAGTTCGAAGCCGAGTTCAAGGCCAAGAAACTCTGGTACGAGCACCGGCTGATCGACGACATGGTGGCCTCCAGCCTGAAATGGTCGGGCGGCTATGTCTGGGCTTGCAAGAATTATGATGGCGACGTGCAGTCGGACACGGTGGCGCAAGGCTTCGGCTCGCTCGGCCTGATGACCTCGGTGCTGATGACGCCGGACGGCAAGACCGTCGAGGCGGAGGCCGCGCACGGCACCGTCACCCGCCACTATCGCCAGCACCAGAAGGGCGAGGAGACCTCGACCAATTCGATCGCCTCGATCTTTGCCTGGACGCGCGGCCTCGCCCACCGCGCCAAGCTCGACGACAATGCCGAACTGAAGCGTTTTGCCGAGACGCTGGAACGGGTCTGCATCCAGACGGTCGAGTCCGGCTTCATGACCAAGGACCTGTCGCTGCTGATCGGTCCCGACCAGCCATGGCTTTCGACCACCGGCTTCCTCGACAAGATCGACGAGAATTTGCAGAAGGCGATGGCCTGAGCTCCTCCGACATGGACAAGCCCGTCGTCTACGGCGCGGACTACAGCGTCTATGTGCGCATCGTGCGGCTGGTGCTCGAGGAAAAGGGCGTCGGCTACGAGCTGGTGCCCGTCGACATCTTTGCGGCGGACGGCATTCCCGGCTGGTACTTCGAGCACCAGCCGTTCGGCCGCATCCCAGCCTTCGAGCATGACGGCTTTCGCCTTTACGAGACCGGCGCGATTGCCCGTTATGTCGACGAAGCCTTTGACGGCCCGGCGCTGCAACCGGTCGAAGCCCGGCCTCGATCACGCATGAACCAGATCACCGGCCTGCTCGACGCCTACGCCTACAGGGCCATGGTCTGGGATGTCGCCGTCGAGCGGCTGGAAAAAACGCCGCCCGACGAAGCCGTGATCGCCAACGGGTTGAGGCAGGCGAGAACGGCATTGCAGGCGCTGTCTTCGCTGAAAGCCGAAGGGCCTTGGCTGTTGGGGACGGAACTGACGCTGGCCGACCTGCACGCCGCACCGATCATCGGCTATTTCGTCAAGGTCGCCGAGGGGCGAAAACTGCTGGCGGAGTTTGCCGATATCCAGGATTGGTATGTGCGCATCGCGGCGCGTGCGGGTTTTGCGAAGACCGAAAAGGCAGAGTGAGGAGACAAGCATTCGGCAATAGGCCTTCTGGTGATTAGCGAAAGCCGAAGTGACATCCAATCTCCCCCTTGCGGGGGAGATGTCCGGCAGGACAGAGGGGGGTGTGAAGGATCGCTAACCTTCGACTGATCCTTTCCAATTGGGAACGGCCTGAGAACGTGGCTCCGATTGGGCTGGCAGTCGGAGGGACAGCACCCCCCTCTGCCCTGCCGGGCATCTCCCCCGCAAGGGGGGAGATCGGCAGCTTCGCCGAAGGCGACCCACTGCGAAATACCGCTCAATCGGGAAGGTAGATCTCCGCCTTCATAAAGGTCTTCGCACGGCCTGTGATCAGCACGCGATCTCCGGCCAGCTCGCATAGCAAGTGCCCGCCGCGTTGCGAGCATTGGAATGCCGACAGATGCGTCTTGCCGAGTTTTTCAGCCCAGTAAGGCACCAGCGTCGCATGAATGGAGCCGGTTACCGGATCCTCGGGAATGCCTGCTCCGGGCACGAAATAACGCGAGACGAAATCATGGGCCTGCCCAGGCGCGGTAATGACCAAGCCGAGAGGATGAAAACGTCCGATCCTGAGCAGATCGGGAACGAAAGATCGCACGCTTGTCTCGTCGGCAAGCTCGACAAACAGGTTCTCGAAATTGCGGAAGCCCGCAACCGTCCGCTGAGACAATATCGCTTGCAGCGCCGACTTCAGCTCTTCCTCGACGGGCTGCGGCGGAAAACACGGCAGATCGAGCTGATAGGCCCCTTCCCGCTGGGAAACCCGCAACTCGCCCACCCGGGTGGCGAAGGCCATTTCGCCCTGACCACTGTATTCCGTGGTCAGCACATGGGCGGCCGCAAGAGTGGCATGGCCGCAGAAGTCGACTTCATGGACCGGCGTGAACCAGCGCAAATCCCAACCTTTGCCATTCGCCCGCACAAACGCCGTTTCGGCAAGATTGTTTTCGTTGGCGATGGCCTGCATTACCTGCTCCGGCAGCCACTCCTCCAAAAGGAGAACGGCGGCAGGGTTGCCCTGGAAGGCCTGTTCGGCAAAGGCGTCGACCTGATACATCGTCAGCGTCGGCATATCAGGCCCTCAAGGATGTCCGCTGGGCGGCGCGCCATTTCGGCCGTGCCCGCCCCCGGTGCAGGTTCACGCCGCCTCGAGAGCCGCTTTCACCGCAGCGATCGCGTCTTCGGCCTTCGAGCCGTCCGGGCCGCCGGCCTGGGCCATATCGGGTCGACCGCCGCCGCCCTGCCCGCCCAAGGCCGCGGACGCGACGCGCACCAGATCGATTGCGCTGAAGCGGCCGGTCAGATCATCGGTGACCGCGACGACGACGCTCGCCTTGTTGTCCTCGCCGGCGCCGACAAAGACGACGACGCCGGAGCCGAGCGACTTCTTGCCGGCATCGGCCAGCGGCTTCAAATCCTTTGGCGAGACGCCCGATACCGCCTTGCCGAGAAAACCGACACCGGCAATCGTTTCGTTTTCCGCAGGCACACCGGCTGGCGAGCGATCGCCGAGCGCCAGTTTCTTGCGCGCCTCGGTCAGCTCCTTTTCGAGCTTCTTGCGCTCGTCGAGCAGTGCCTCGACGCGGGCCGGCACATCGGCCGGCGAAATCTTCAGCGCGGCGGCGGCCGCCTTCAGCCGCTTGTCCTGCTCGTCGAGATGCTTTCTGGCCGCCTCGCCGGTCAACGCCTCGATGCGGCGCACGCCGGCAGCGACCGCGCTGTCGGACACGATGCGCACCAGGCCGATATCGCCGGTCGCCCTGACATGGGTGCCGCCGCATAGCTCGACCGAATAGGGCCGGTTGGCCTTGGCGCCATGCAGGCCTGTGCCCATCGAAACGACGCGCACCTCATCGCCATATTTCTCGCCAAACAGCGCCATGGCGCCTTCGGCAATGGCGTCGTCGACCGACATCAGGCGCGTGGTTACAGGGCTATTCTGAACGACGATTTCGTTTGCCATGCGCTCGACCTCTTCGAGCTCGTCCGGCGAGATCGGCTTGTTGTGGGAGATGTCGAAGCGCAGACGCTCGGGCGCGACCAGTGAGCCCTTCTGCGCCACATGGGTACCCAGCACCTCGCGCAGCGCCTCATGGATCAGATGCGTGGCGGAATGGTTCGCGCGCAGCCTGGAGCGGCGCGCGTGGTCCACCCTCAGCTCGACGGTCGCGCCCGTCTTGACCGTGCCGTTGGCCACCTTGCCGACATGGACGGAAAGCCCATCGGCCTTCTTCTGCGTATCGGATATCTCGATCGAGAACCCGTCGCCTGAAATGACGCCGGTATCGCCCATCTGGCCACCGGACTCGCCATAGAACGGCGTCTGGTTGACAACCACGGCAACGGCGTCGCCTTTGCCGGCACTGTCGACGGTCTTGCCGTCCCTGACCAGCGCCTGGACGAGGCCTTCCGCCTGCTCGGTCTCATAGCCCAGGAATTCGGTGGCGCCGTTCTCCTCACGCACCGCGAACCATACCGTTTCGGTTGCGGCCTCACCGGAACCAGCCCAGCTTTTGCGCGCCTCCGCCTTCTGCCGCTCCATCGCCTCGGTGAAGCCGGCAAGGTTGACCGAGATGTTGCGCTGGCGCAGCGCGTCCTGCGTCAGATCGAGCGGAAAGCCATAGGTGTCGTAGAGCTTGAACGCTGTCTCGCCATCCAGCATGTCGCCGGAGACCAACTTTTCCGTCGCCTCCGAAAGCAAGCCCAAGCCTCGCACCAGCGTCTTGCGGAAACGAGTTTCCTCAAGCTTCAGCGTCTCGGTGATCATCTGCTCGCCGCGCACCAGTTCCGGGTAGGCTTGGCTCATCTCGCGGACCAGCGCCGGCACCAGCTTCCACATCAGCGGCTCATTCGAGCCGAGCAACTGCGCGTGGCGCATGGCGCGGCGCATGATGCGACGAAGCACGTAGCCCCGCCCTTCGTTGGACGGCAGCACACCGTCGGCGACCAGGAAGCAGGACGAACGCAAGTGGTCGGCGATGACGCGGAACGATGCGACGGTGTCCGCATCCGGACCGCGGCCAAGCGCCGACGACGCAGCGTCGATCAGGTGGCGGAACAGGTCGGTCTCGAAGACGCTTTCAACCCCTTGCAGGATGGAGGCCATGCGCTCGAGGCCCATGCCCGTGTCGATCGACGGACGCGGCAGGTCGACGCGCTCGTCCTTCGTCACCTGTTCATACTGCATGAACACCAGGTTCCAGAATTCGAGGAAACGGTCGCCATCCTCCTCGGGACTGCCGGGAGGGCCACCCCAGATGTGCTCGCCACGGTCGATGAATATCTCCGAACACGGCCCGCAAGGTCCGGTGTCGCCCATTGCCCAGAAATTGTCAGAGGTCGGGATGCGGATAATGCGATCGTCGGAAAAGCCGGCGATCTTCTTCCAGTAGGCGGCGGCCTCGTCGTCGGTGTGGTAGACGGTGACCAGCAGCTTGTCCTTCTTCAGCCCAAATTCCCTGGTGATCAGATTCCAGGCAAGCTCTATGGCGCGTTCCTTGAAATAATCGCCGAAGGAGAAATTGCCGAGCATCTCGAAGAAGGTCAGGTGGCGCGCGGTGTAGCCGACATTGTCGAGATCGTTGTGCTTGCCCCCGGCGCGAACACTCTTCTGGGCAGTCGTCGCACGCGAATAGGGCCGCTTCTCCAGGCCGGTGAAGACGTTCTTGAACTGCACCATGCCTGCATTGGTGAACATCAGCGTCGGGTCGTTGCGCGGCACCAGCGGGCTCGACGCGACGACCTCGTGACCTTCCTTGCGAAAATAGTCGAGAAATGCCGACCGGATCTCGTTGACGCCACTCATGAATACTGCCTTTTCGAGAGAACCGCCGGCTGCCGGCGGAAAATAGACATGGCCTTTTAGCGGTCGCACCGCAGCCTGTCCAGAAACACCAAATGGGCTCAAATCCCGGCTTTCACCGGCGCTTTGAAATGCGTCTGACTCGCCGTCAAACGCCAACCGCCGGCACGGGGCCGGCGGTTCAAAATGTACCGATTACGCAAACTCAAAATCAAAACATCAAATCCGAACCTGGCTGACGCTCCGGGAGGCGTCGCTTTTCCTACATCGCCCCGGCGTCGTCCTCGAAACCGTCGTCGCTGCTTTCGGAGCCGCCGTTCTCAAGGAATTTCTCGGCGATCAATCCGGCATTCTGCCTCAGCGCCAATTCGATCTCGCGCGCCGTGTCGGGATTGTCGCGCAGGAACAGTTTTGCGTTTTCGCGGCCCTGGCCGAGACGCTGCGAATTATAGGAGAACCAGGCGCCCGACTTTTCGACCACGCCAGCCTTGACGCCGAGATCGACCAGCTCGCCGGTCTTGGAGACGCCCTCGCCATACATGATGTCGAACTCGACCACCTTGAAGGGCGGCGCCAGCTTGTTCTTGACGACCTTGACGCGGGTCTGGTTGCCGACGACCTCGTCGCGATCCTTGACCGAGCCGATGCGGCGGATGTCGAGGCGGACCGAGGCATAGAATTTCAGCGCGTTGCCGCCGGTCGTCGTCTCGGGCGAACCGAACATGACGCCGATCTTCATGCGGATCTGGTTGATGAAGATGACCATGGTGTTGGAGCGCGAGATCGAGGCGGTGAGCTTGCGCAGTGCCTGGCTCATCAGGCGGGCCTGCAGGCCGGGCAGCGAATCGCCCATCTCGCCTTCGATTTCGGCCCGCGGCGTCAGCGCCGCCACCGAATCGACCACCAGCACGTCGATGGCGCCGGAGCGCACCAGCGTGTCGCAGATCTCCAGCGCCTGTTCGCCGGTATCGGGCTGCGAGATCAGCAGGTTTTCGAGATCGACGCCGAGCTTGCGGGCATAGACCGGATCGAGCGCATGCTCGGCATCGACAAAGGCGCAGATGCCGCCCTTCTTCTGGGCTTCGGCCACCGTGTGCAGCGCCAGCGTCGTCTTGCCCGAGCTTTCCGGTCCGTAGATCTCGACGATGCGGCCGCGCGGCAGGCCGCCGACGCCAAGCGCGATGTCCAGCCCAAGCGAGCCGGTCGGCACCGTTTCGATCTCGACGACCTGCTCGTTCGCGCCGAGCCGCATGATCGAACCCTTGCCGAAGGCACGCTCGATTTGCGACAGCGCCGCATCCAGAGCCTTTGATTTGTCCACCGCTTTGTCCTCTACAAGCCGCAAAGAATTCTGAGCCATGATACATCACCCCGTGGTCGTCAATGGAGGCCGGACAATCCCGCAATCCTTAAAAGAATGTACCTCGTTTGTTCTCATTTGTCAATGAGCCCCAAGGATTTGAAAAATAACGGATATCCATATTTGTTCTATTTTTGTTTCGCAATTTTGCTTCCGGACGCATCCCGCCTCGCATGCGGCGCCGTTGCCGTCACCATCCGAATCGCACCCGCGATTGCAGGGTTCCGTCCGGCGACCTAGTCTCCTCCCGGGCAACAGCAAAGGGCATTTTGCCGGCATGATGAAATCCCCGACGATCCTGGCCGTGGGTGGCGCCTATATCGAGCGGCGCGGCCGGGTTGCCGGCGCCTTCGTGCCGGCCGCTTCCAACCCCGGCACGATGCGCGAGCATGTCGGCGGCGCCGTCTTCAACGCCCTACGCTGTGCGGTGCGGCGCGGCGTCTCGGCCTCGCTGCTTTCGGTGCGCGGCGGCGATGCCCCGGGCGACACGGTTTTACGCGCCGTCACCGAGGCCGGCATTGCCGATTTGTCGGCGGTGTTCCTCGACCGAGCAACGCCAAGCCATACGATGCTGGTCGATAGCGACGGCAGGCTGATCGCCGGCCTTGCCGACATGGTGCTCTACGAGCTGGCGCTTCCCAAGCAGATCCGCCGCGCCAAGGTGCGCGAAGCGATCGATTCAGCCGACGCGGTGTTGTGCGACGCCAACCTGCCGTCTTCCGCGGTGGAGCGGCTGGCTGCTCTCGCCGCCGGCAAGCCGGTGTTTGCGCTTGCCGTCTCGCCCAGCAAAGCGGCGCGGCTGACGCCGGTGCTTAACCTTCTGGCACTCGCCTTCATGAACCGGCACGAGGCCGGCGTGCTCGCCGGCGTCGACATCGATGCTGATGATCAAGGCATCGTCGACGGCCTGAGACGCGCCGGTCTGAAAAGCGGCGTGGTGACCGCCGGCGATGATCCAGTGCTCGGTTTCGACGAAACCGGCGCATTTTCGATCCTGCCACCGCCGATACACAAGCGGGCGGATATGAGCGGCGCCGGCGACGCGCTGGCAGGTGCCACGATCGCCGCCCGGCTGCGCGGCCTGACGCTGCGCGCGGCACTGTGCGAAGGCGTTGCCGCAGCTATGCTCACCGTCGAGAGCGCCGCTTTCACCAGCGCCGGCTTTGCCGAAGCGCTGGCGCTCGTGCCCGAGGCGCGGAACCTGGCGTGAAATGCGGCCCAGAATTGCCGAAGCCATGGTGCAGCCTATTTGCCGGCGCGCCGTCCTGCCTCGTAGGCGCGGCGCGCCCAGATCGCCATCTCGTCGGGATCGTCGAACGCGCTGTCGGGAACGCTCCAATAGGGCATCGACACCAGCTTTCCGTGGCGCGAGCCGGTATAGGTCCATTGCCGGCAGCCGGCCGCTTCGAAATCCGGGGCGCTTTCGGCGTCGGCCTTCAGCATCAATTCGCCACGGATGACAATGGCGACGATGACGCCATCGAAATAGATGCCCTTGCCGCCGAACAGCTTGCGGATGCTGACCGGGCCGAGGCCTTCGAAAAGCTCTTCTATGCGCTCGTTGTCCATGGCGCGATCATGTCACCGGGATTTCCCCTTGTCATCGCCGCTACCGGCACCATCCTGACAAGTTCAGAATCAGTTTCATCGGAGTTTTTCATGCCGCTTCTGCTCAAAGGGTCCTGCCGGTGCAATGCCGTGCGTTTCCAGGTGGAAAGCCACACGCCGGTGCCGTTCATGCTGTGCTACTGCTCGATCTGCCGCAAGCAGCAGGGCGGCGGCGGTTTCGCCATCAATCTCGGCGCCGATTACGAGACGCTGAAAATCGAGGGCAAGCGCCATCTCGGCGTCTACCGGGCCGAGATCGAGGACGACGAGCACCCGCAACGCGAGATCTCGACGGGCGAACGGAACTTCTGCACGAAATGCGGGACGGCACTCTGGCTCTACGATCCAACCTGGCCGGAGCTGGTGCATCCGTTTGCCTCGGCAATCGACACAAACCTGCCGAAGCCGCCGGAGAAGGTGCATCTGATGCTGAAATACAAGGCGAACTGGGTCGAGCCCGATATCGGCAAGGGCGACAAGGTCTTCGATGTCTACCCGGAAGAGTCGATCGCCGACTGGCACAAACGAACCGGGATGTGGGTGGATTAGCGTTTCTTCTCCCCGTTCGCTATCGCGTATGGGCAAGCGCCCCCTCACCCGGATTGCCAACCGAATTGCGAAGGGCAATTCGGGGCAATCCGACCTCTCCCCGAGGGGAGAGGAAGTCGCCAGCGCTGGCGCCAGCCTCTTCTCCCCATCGGGGAGAAGGTGGCCCGAAGGGCCGGATGTGGGGGCTCCCGTATGCGATTGCCGCCGGGGACGGCGAAGGAAAAGCCTCAGGCCGAAGCGCGGGCTTCGGCCAGTGCCTTCAAATCGGCGGGCTTCAACTCGACCGATTCGCCGCAGCCGCAGGCCGAGCTTTGGTTCGGATTGCGGAAGGTGAAGCCGGTGCGTAGCGTCGTCTGCTCGAAATCCATCTCGGTGCCGAACAGGAAAAGGGCTGCCTCGGGCGCGACATAGACGTGGGCGCCGTCGCGCTCGATATGATCGTCCTTAGTGTTGGGCTCGGTCACCAGGTCGACCGTATATTCCATGCCGGCGCAGCCGCCCTTCTTGATGCCGAGGCGAATGCCATGCGCATTCTCACGGGTCGCGACGATCTCGCGCACCCGGTCGGCAGCCTTTTCGGTCATCGTGATGACGGCAAAGCGTCCCATTCTTTCCTTCTCCATTGCGCGCAGGTTCAAGGTCTGCCGAATGATTCCTCACCTAAAATGGTGAAGTTTTGTACCCGGCGCAAGTGCGCCAGCCTTTGGCTGGTCGGATGCTAGTACCACCCCACCGCTACCTGTGCCTCTTCCGACATGCGGTCGGGCGACCAAGGCGGGTCGAAGGTCATGTTGACCTCGACGCCGGAAACGCCTTCGACGGCGCCGACGGCGTTTTCGACCCAGCCCGGCATTTCACCGGCCACCGGGCAGCCCGGCGCGGTCAGCGTCATGTCGATCTTGACCGAGCGGTCGTCCTCGATGTCGATCTTGTAGACGAGGCCGAGCTCGTAGATGTCGGCCGGGATTTCGGGGTCATAGACCGTCTTCAGCGCCGAGACGATGTCGTCTGTCAGCCGCGCCAATTCGTCGGCGGGGATTGTCGATCCGGAAACCGCCGCATTGGTCGTCGTTTCCGAATTGGTCTCGGCGGTGTGGCTGGCATCATCCATGGTCGTCACCCGAAGAACTTTCGCGCCTTTTCCAGCGCATCGGCCAAAGCATCGACTTCGGCCCTGGTATTATACATGCCGAACGACGCCCTGCATGTGGATGTTACGCCGAAGCGTTTCAACAGCGGCTGGGCACAATGCGTGCCGGCGCGCACCGCCACGCCCTGCCGGTCGATGACCATCGACACATCATGCGCGTGGATGCCCTGCAGCTCGAACGAGATGATGGCGCCCTTGCCAGGCGCATCGCCGAAGATGCGCAGCGAGTTGATGGCGCGCAGTTTTTCATGCGCATAGTCCTTCAGATCGGCCTCATGGGCGGCGATGCGCTCGCGTCCGATCTTTTCCATGTATTCCAGCGCCGCACCCAGCCCGATCGCCTGGACGATCGGCGGCGTGCCGGCCTCGAAACGGTGCGGCGGGTCGTTGTAGGTGACGATGTCTTGCGTCACCTCCTCGATCATTTCGCCGCCGCCCATGAACGGGCGCATCCGCTCCAGAATATCCTTCTTGCCGTAGAGCACGCCGATGCCCGACGGGCCATAGACCTTGTGGCCGGTGAAGACGAAGAAATCGCAGTCGAGATCCTGCACGTCGATCGGCATATGCACGGCACTCTGGCTGCCGTCGACCAGCACCGGAATGCCGCGGGCGTGCGCAATGCGCACGATCTCCTTGATCGGCGTGACCGTGCCCAGCGCATTTGACATATGGGTAATGGCAACCAGCTTGGTGCGGTCGGTCAGCCGTTTTTCGAATTCCTCGATGTGGAAGACGCCGAGATCGTCGACCGGCACCCAAACCAGTTTTGCGCCCTGCCGCTCGCGGATGAAATGCCACGGCACGATGTTGGAGTGGTGCTCCATGATCGACAGCACGATCTCGTCGCCTTCGCCGATATTGGGCATGCCGAAGCCATAGGCGACGGTGTTGATCGCCGCCGTGGTGTTCGAGGTGAAGACGATGTTGTCGGTGCTCGGCGCGTTGAGAAATCTCTGTACTATCTTGCGCGCGTTCTCATAGGCGTCGGTCGCGGCGTTCGACAGGAAATGCAGGCCGCGATGGACGTTGGCGTATTCCTGGGAATAGGCGTGCTGGATGGCGTCGAGCACAGCCTGCGGCTTCTGCGCCGAGGCGCCATTGTCGAGATAGACCAGCGGTTTGCCGTAGACTTGCCGCGACAGGATCGGGAAGTCGCGGCGGATCGCCTCGACGTCGTAGGGAATGTTTTCGACTTTCTGGTCCATCACAAGCTCTCTCGAGGCATCGCCTCATTCCGTCCAGCACCCCTCGGCCAATTCTACCCGTGCGTCAAAAACCAATCGTCGAGCCGTCGTTCCAGCGCCTCGACGATGGCCTCGTCGTCCAGTTCCTCGATCACTTCGGCGACGAAGGCCTTGACCAGCAGGCCGCGCGCGGTCTTCTCGTCGATGCCGCGCGCCATCAGGTAGAACAGATGGCTGTGGTCGATCTCGGTGACGGTCGCGCCATGGCCGCAAACGACGTCGTCGGCGAAGATTTCAAGCTCCGGCTTGGTCGAAAACTCACCGTCGTCCGACAACAGCAGCGTGTTGCAGGCCATCTTGGCGTTGGTCTTCTGCGCATATTGGTGGACGTTGATACGACCCTGGAAGACGCCGCGCGCCTTGCCGGTCACCACGTTGCGGATGACTTCGGTCGAGGCGGTGTGCGGCACGGCATGGTCGAGCACCATGGTGACGTCGGTATGGGTGTCGCCGGCCAAAAGATTGATGCCGCGCAGCGTGAAGTCGGCGCCCTCGCCGGTCGTCCTCACGACGACCTCCTGGCGCACCAGCTTGCCGCCGGCATTCATGACGAACAGCGTCAGTTTCGAATTCTTGCCGAGATGCGCCTTGAACTGGGCGAGATGTGTTGCCGTATCCGGCTGCTCCTGCACGATGAGCCATGTCACTTCGGCGCCCTCGCCAAGCACAAGCTGGCTGACCGAGCTGACCAGCGCCGCCCCCTCGCCCGCCTGGCGCTCGACGATGACAGCCTTGGCGCCGGCACCGACGCGGACGGCCAGGCGTACATGCGTCTGTCCACCGGCCTGCAAATTCTGCAGCTCAAGCGGCTTTTCCAGTTCGGCACCGTCGGCGATGTCGACGAAATAGCCGTCGGCGACAAAGGCGGTGTTCAGCGCGCCGATCGCGTCATCGGTGCCATAGGGATCCAACCCCGGCGCGATGCTGCCGTCGGTCAGCTTCTCCGACAGGCGCTGTACGGCGACGCCTTCGATATCGGGCAGTTTCGCGCTCGAAACCCCGTTCAGGACCGGCAAAACCGAGGAGTCTTCGACGATCGGCGCAATGGCTTTCGCGACCGCTGCCGGATCGAAGTCCGGCACCGAGGTCAGCAGCCGGCGCAGGTCCGTATAATGCCAGGATTCGATGCGCCGCGTCGGCAGGCCGCCCTTGATCGCCTCGATGGCATCGTCGCGCTTCAGCATCACCGCGCCGTCGCCGGGCAGCAGCGACAGCCGCTCGCCAAAGGCGTCGATCAGCGCCGTTTCGGCCAATGTTCGCTGGGGTGTCGTGTGCATGTTCATCAGTATCGCCTTGTTTGGCTTGCCTTCCGGGCCTGCTGGCATCTCACGCGGCTTGCCCGATCACGCCGGCATAGCCATTGGCCTCGAGATCGAGCGCCAGCGACTTGTCGCCCGACTTGATGACCTGCCCCCTGTAGAGCACGTGCACCGTATCCGGCACGATGTATTGGAGCAGGCGCTGGTAGTGGGTGATGACGACGATGGCCCGGTCCGGCGAGCGCAGCGTGTTGACGCCGTCCGCGACGATCTTCAGCGCGTCGATATCGAGGCCGGAATCGGTCTCGTCGAGGACGCACAGTTTCGGCTCGAGCAGCTTCATCTGCAGGATCTCGGCGCGCTTCTTCTCGCCGCCGGAAAAGCCGACATTGAGCGGCCGCTTCAGCATCGCCATATCCATGTTGAGCGAGGCCGCTGCTTCCTTCACGCGCTTGAGGAATTCCGGGATCTTCAGCGGTTCCTCGCCGCGCGCCTTGCGCTGCTCGTTCATCGCCACTTTCAAAAATTCCATCGTCGCCACGCCCGGTATCTCCATCGGATACTGGAAGGCGAGGAAGATGCCGGCGGTTGCGCGCTCGGCCGGATCCATTTCGAGGATCGACTGGCCGTCATAGAGGATATCGCCCTCGGTGACCTCATAGTCCTCGCGGCCGGCGAGGATATAGGACAGCGTTGACTTTCCCGAGCCGTTGGGACCCATGATAGCGGCAACCTCGCCGGCCCTGACCGTCAGGTTCAGGCCGCGGATGATCTCGGTGCCGTCATCGACGATGCGGGCGTGCAGGTTTTTTATCTCAAGCATTTTTTCTTTTTCCTGAAAATTCTTATCCGGTCAGCCGACCGAGCCCTCGAGGCTGATGCCGATCAGCTTCTGCGCCTCGACCGCGAATTCCATCGGCAGCTGCTGGATGACGTCCTTGACGAAGCCGTTGACGATCAGCGCGATCGCCTCTTCTTCCGGGATGCCGCGCTGCATGACGTAGAACTTCTGGTCGTCGGAAATCTTCGAGGTGGTCGCCTCATGCTCGAACTGCGCCGTCGAATTCTTGGCTTCCATGTAGGGCACGGTGTGTGCGCCGCACTGGTCGCCGATCAGCAGGGAATCGCAATTGGTGAAGTTGCGGGCGTTGGTCGCCTTGCGGTGCGCCGAGACCTGGCCGCGATAGGTGTTCTGCGAGAAGCCGGCGGCAATGCCCTTGGAGATGATGCGGCTCGACGTGTTCTTGCCGAGATGGATCATCTTGGTGCCGCTGTCGACCTGCTGGTAGCCGTTCGACACGGCGATCGAATAGAACTCGCCGCTGGAATCGTCGCCGCGCAGGATGCAGCTCGGATATTTCCAGGTGATGGCGGAGCCGGTCTCGACCTGCGTCCACGAAATCTTCGAGCGATGGCCGCGGCAGTCGCCACGCTTGGTGACGAAATTATAGATGCCGCCCTTGCCTTCGGCATCGCCGGGATACCAGTTCTGCACCGTCGAATATTTGATCTCGGCATCGTCGAGCGCGACCAGTTCGACCACCGCGGCATGAAGCTGGTTCTCGTCGCGTTGCGGCGCCGTGCAGCCTTCGAGATAGGAGACGTAAGCCCCCTCCTCGGCGATGATCAGCGTGCGCTCGAACTGGCCGGTGTTCTTCTCGTTCATGCGGAAATAGGTCGACAGTTCCATCGGGCAGCGTACGCCCTTGGGCACGAAGACGAAGGAGCCGTCGGTGAAGACGGCCGAATTCAGCGTTGCGTAGAAATTGTCGGAGGTCGGCACGACCGACCCGAGATATTTCTTGACCAGTTCCGGATGCTCGCGGATCGCTTCCGAGATCGAGCAGAAGATGACGCCGGCCTGCGCCAACTCCTTCTTGAAGGTGGTGACGACGGAGACCGAATCGAACACCGCGTCGACAGCGACGCGGCCCGACTTGTAGACATTGTCGCTGGCTTCTTCGAGCTCCGAGGCATCGGTCTTCTGCACGCCGGCGAGGATTTCCTGCTCCCTGAGCGGAATGCCGAGCTTCTCGTAGACCTTCAGCAGTTCGGGATCGACGTCGCTGAGCGAGGTCGGTCCGGGCGTGCTCTTGGGCGCCGCGTAATAGTAGAGGTCCTGAAAATCGATCTTGGGATAGTGGACGCGCGCCCATTTCGGCTCGTCCAGCGTCAGCCAGCGGCGATAGGCTTCCAGGCGCCATTCCAGCATCCAGGACGGCTCGTCCTTCTTCGCCGAAATGAAGCGGATAATGTCTTCGCTCAGGCCCTTGGGGGCCTTGTCCATCGCGATTTCGGTCTGGAATCCGTATTTATACTGGTCGACATCGATCTTTCGAACTCGATCGATCGTCTCCTGCACAGCAGGCATCAGCGTTCTCCATCCACGCCGGGGTCAAGGCCCGGCAGTTTTCAAACTATGGCACCGCAAGCGAGCACCCCTGGGCACCCGAAGTGGCGTAAGTTTTATATAGTGCGTTCATGCCGGAAATTCACCCGGCCAAATGCGAACGCACGGCTCTACCAGGCCGTAAGGCCCAAATGTCACGTTGCCGCGCTCAGGCGGCCTTTTCCCTGTTTGCCCGCCGCGCGACGATCGTCGCCAGCGCCGAACGGAACAGCTCGATATCTTCAGCGCCGGTCGCGTGACCTATCGACACGCGCAACGCGCCAAGGCTGTCGCCACGACCCATGGCCTTCAGCACGTGGCTCGGCCCGACCTTGCCCGATGAACAGGCCGATCCAGCCGACAGCGCCACGCCGGCCAGGTCGAAGGCGATCTGCGCCGTCTCGGCCTTGATGCCGGCAATAGCGAAGAATGTGGTGTTGGCAAGCCTTGGCGCGCCGGTCCCAAAGAATTCGGCATCCGGAACCAGCGTTTTCACGATCGCCTCGATTTCGTCGCGACGTTGCCGCACCGCATCGATCGTTTGCAAGCCGGCAAGCGCCTCACGCGCCGCCGCGCCAAACCCGGCAATCGCCGCCAGGTTTTCGGTGCCGCCGCGATGGCCCTTTTCCTGGCCGCCGCCGCTGACCAGCGGCTTCGGCATCATCAAGTCCGACGCCGCGACAATGGCACCGACGCCCTTGGGGCCGCCGATCTTGTGCGACGAGAGAATCAAATAGTCAGCGTAACCCGCTGACATATCGAGCGGAATGCGGCCGGCCGCCTGCACCGCATCGACAACCAGGATGCCACCCGCCGCCTTGACAATTTCGGCAATGCGGCCAACCGGCTGGATCACGCCGGTCTCGTTGTTGGCGGCGTGGATGGCTACCAGCGGCAAGCCGTCGGCCTTGTCATGCGCACCGAGCGCTGCCGCCAAGGCGTCGAACCTGACGATGCCATCGGCGTCGACGCCGATCCGCGTCACCTGCGCCGCAGGGAAGCGCCCGCCATTCAGCAGGCAGGGATGATCGGCCTCGGACACGTAAAGCCGGCTCATGCGGACGGCGCCGCGCCCCATATGCCAATCCGGGGTCAGCAGCGTCGAGGCCGCTTCCGTAGCGCCGGAGGTGAACACGACATGCTCGGCTTTGGCGCTGACCAGTCGCGCCACCTCGCGCCTGGCATCCTCGATCAGCCGCCGTGCAGCGCGGCCCTCGGCATGGACCGAGGACGGGTTGGCGGCGACGTCGAGCGCAGCGACCACGGCCGCACGCGCCGAGGCAAGCAGCGGCACGCTGGCGTTGTAGTCGAGATAGGCGCGTGCTCCGGCCATTTCCGTCCAACTGGTCCCTTCAAAAGCCGTTCCGCGAAGATAGCGCGTTATTTCCTTGAAATTGCAAGGCAAGACGTCCTATTTACGCGGCTTGCGGCGCGGGTGGCCGAGCCACAATTTTTTGGCCGCCCAGTTTTGAACAATTCTAAACTAGCTTCTAGAAAGACGCTCGCCCTGCGTCAAGGCCTAGGGAAGCCTGGGGCCTAGGGAAGATTGGGGCCTAGGGAAGACTGGGGCCAGAGGAAGAGTTGTTCCGGGCGCCGCGCAATTTATGCCAAGTGGAGTATTTCATGCCTGAGGTCATTTTCACCGGTCCGGCCGGCCGCCTGGAGGGTCGCTATCAGCCCTCGAAGGAAAAGAGCGCGCCGATTGCCATCGTCCTGCACCCGCACCCCCAGTTCGGCGGTACGATGAACAACAAGATCGTCTACGACCTCTTCTACATGTTCCAGAAGCGCAATTTCACCACGCTGCGCTTCAATTTCCGCGGCATCGGCCGCAGCCAGGGCGAATTCGACCACGGCACCGGCGAGTTGTCCGACGCTGCCGCGGCGCTCGACTGGGTGCAGTCGCTTCATCCGGATTCCAAGAGCTGCTGGGTTGCGGGCTATTCGTTCGGCTCGTGGATCGGCATGCAGCTTCTGATGCGCCGGCCCGAGATCGAAGGCTTCATCTCGATCGCGCCGCAGCCCAATACCTATGATTTCTCGTTCCTGGCACCCTGCCCGTCGTCCGGCCTGATCATCCACGGTGACGCCGACAAGGTCGCGCCGCCCAAGGACGTGCAGGGCCTGGTCGACAAGCTGCACACGCAAAAGGGCATTACCATCACCCAGAAGACCTTGCCCGGCGCCAACCATTTCTTTGCCAACCATGCGGAGCTTTTGATCGAGGAATGCGCGGACTATCTCGATCGCCGGCTGGCCGGGGAATTGTCCGACCCACGGCCGAAGCGGCTGAGATAGTCGGCGATGTACCAACCGCCTCACTTCCAGGAAACACGGCCGGACGTCCTGCACGGGCTGATCCGGGCGCATCCGCTTGGCCTGCTGGTGTCGAACGGCACCGAGGGGCCGGTCGCCAACGCAATTCCCTTTCTTCTAGACGCCGATGTGCCGCCGAACGGCAGGCTGCGCGCCCATTTGGCCAAGGCCAATCCGCAATGGCGGCTTTTGGCCGACAATCCCCTGGCGCCGGTGCTGGTCGTCTTCCAGGGCGCCGATGCCTATGTGACGCCGTCCTGGTATGAGACCAAGCGTGAAACCGGCAAGGTGGTACCGACCTGGAACTACGCCATCGTCCAGGTGCGCGGCATCGTCAAGGTGATCGAAGACCAGGATTGGTTGGCCGAGCAGATTTCCGATCTGACGATGTCGCAGGAGGGCAATCGCGCGGCGCCGTGGGCGGTGACCGATGCGCCGGCTCCCTTCATCCAGTCCCAGATCAAGGGCATTGTCGGCCTGGAGATCGCGATCACCGAAATCAGCGGCAAATGGAAAGTCAGCCAGAACCGGCCGGCCGCCGACCGCGTCGGCGTCGCCGAGGGGCTCGAGAGCGAGACCGTCAACTCGGCCGATATGATCGAACTGGTAAGGTCCTACGGCGGGCTGGACGGCAAGTAATCTCGATCGGCTTAGGCCGGTTGCGGGCTCAATCGACCTTGGTCATCGCCGCCTTGCGCTCGTTGGCGATCAGCCAGAGATTGCGGATATAGATCAACAGGCCCATGGCCTGGCCGGCGATGAACACCGGATCCTGACGCTGGATGGCGTAGATCAGCAGCAGGCCGCCGCCGAACAGCGAAAAAAACCAGAAGGCGATCGGCACGACACTGCGCTTGGCCTTTTCCGACGCCACCCACTGCACCAGAAAGCGCATGGTGAAGAAGAACTGGGCGACGAAGCCGAGCAGGACCCAGGCATCGAATTGCTTGACGAAAACATCGTGAAGCCAGGTCGCCAATTCCTGAAGCACGTTACCCATGCCTGATTTCCTCTACTTTGGGCATTCTGCGGCGCCTGCGGCGCAGCCACCAGACGCCGGCAAGATCGAGCACGCCCTGCAGGCCGCGATCGAAGATGCCGTAATTCGATTTGCCGTGGCGGCGGGAGCGGTCGACGACGTCGCAATGGACGACGCGGTAGCCCTCCTGGATGACCAGCGCCGGAACAAAGCGGTGGGTGCCGTCGAAGAACGGCAATTTCCTCAAAATATCGGTATGGATCGCCTTGAGGCCGCAGCCGGTATCCCGCGTCTCGTCGTGCAGGATGGCCTTTCTCAGCCCGTTGGCGAAACGCGACGCCAGCTGCTTGATCTTGCTGTCGCGGCGCTTCAGACGCTGTCCCTGCGCAGCCCCGACGTCGGGACCAGCCTGCCGGAGCGCGTCGATCAACACTGGGATATAGCCGGGGTCGTTCTGGCCGTCGCCGTCGATGGTGGCGACGATATCGCCGCGCGCTGCCCAGGCGCCCGAGCGTACCGAGAGCGACTGGCCGGCGGATTTCGCATGCCTGAGATGGCGCAGCGGAAACGCGCGAAGCGCTGCCTGAGCGGCAAGGACCGAAGGCGTGTCGTCGGTCGAGCCATCGTCGACGACGATGACCTCGAAGTCGCGGCCGGCCATGGCAGCGCCGATCTCGTCGAGCAGAAGCGGCAGGTTCGCCGCCTCGTTCCGGCAAGGAATGACGATGGATATCTCCGGCATCTCGACTCTGTCACAGGATATGGCATTCGATCGATGCCGCGCGGTCCAGCGGATGAGCCCCGCTGGTGCGGCGCCTCATTACGCCAGCCGAAACGAGGACGCAAGCAGGCGCGCCGGAAGTGTAGGATGATCGCTTCAGGTTTGGATGGCCTCCCACGTTACCCGTTCCGGGGAGAGCCGCTTGTCTCGCGACGCGCGGCTCTCCCTTCTCCCCTTGTGGACCTGTTGCGCAGTCATGAGCAAAAGCTTGCGGCGGCGGGGTTGCGGCGGTTGTTCGCTTGTTTGCGGGGGATTTGACGTCTTGTTTGGGGTTTCAGGCGGTCGTCCGACCCTGTATGGGCGGAACTCAGGCGCACCTATCCCGCGATAGCGGCCCATCGGCGCATGTTGAAGGCGATCGCCGCCATCGTCACCTGGGCGGTCGCCTTGGCCAGCCCGACATAGCGGATCGTGGTCAGCTTCATGCGGCACTTGAGGGTAGCAAAGGTGGTCTCCACCGCCGCCCGGCGTCTGGCGATCAAGCGATTGTAGTGCTTGAGACGCGGCGGCAGCTGCGGATGATGCTTGTTGGGGCGGCGCGCGATGCGCACCTTCTTGCCTTCGGCCTTGAGCCGGGCGCGGCGGGCATGGGTGTCGTAGGCGGCGTCCGCCCAAACCGTCTTCTCGTCGCCGCAGATCAAGGTGTCAGCCACGACCGTGTCGTTGACGTTGGCTGGTGTGGTGATCACCGTGCGGATCAGGCCAGAGCCCTCATCCACTCCGACATGAGCCTTGTAGCCGAAGGTGAAGCCGCCCTTGCCCTGCCGCGCGGTAATGCGGGCATCTGGATCCTTCGACGGCCGCTCAAGCGTCGGCGGTGACGAGACCGCATTGATCAGCGTGGCATCCAGCATCGTGCCACGCTTCAGGATCACGCCGGCCTTCTCCAACTACCGGTCCAGTTCGCCAAACAACTTATCGAGCAGACCTTCGCCGACAAGCAGATTGCGAAAGCGCGAAAGCACCGTGTGATCGGGA